>JAKIYJ010000042.1 GCA_022708585.1 Bacteroidota bacterium | reverse complement strand
AGGTAAGCATATAATGTTGGCATCGTTATGCAAACGAGCCAGATATGCTATTTGTTTATTCCAGGCAATGGCAGCTCTTATGTTTTTATATTTGTTTGCAGTCATACAAACGCCGTTACCACTGCCACAAATTAAAATTCCTTTTGTAAAATTTCCTTTATTGACAGCAGAAGCCACTTTATGAGCAAAATCGGGATAATCAACGCTTTCAATTGAATAACAGCCAACATCTTCAACATTATAATCATTATTTTTCAAATATTCAATAATTTTGGTTTTTAATTCAAATCCTGCATGGTCACTTCCTATAATAATATTTTTCATATAATTGATAAGTTATAAAAGCAGCAAAGTTTAAAAATATTAAAAAAGTTGCATATAAAATATAAGTAAACTTTTAAATAATAATTATTTATTTACGTTAATGATAAAATTTAAAATTAGAAAAATGGGAAAATGCAACTTCGTTCAAAATTATATAATATTTTTGAATTGACAATAAAGATATATGCATTCAATTAATATCTATATTTTGAATTAAAGCCGAATATATTTTTAATTGTTAGATTTTTGATTCAATCATTTGTATGTATAAAAAAAATCCTTACTTTGCTGCCCAAATATAAAGTCTTATGAGCGTTTATTTAATTTTATTGATAATATTTATCATTTTGTTTTTTGCCGGGTTATGGGCAATTTTTGAGAAATCTAATTATAAAGGCTGGATGTCGATAGTACCATTATATAATTTTTATATATGGCTTAAGATAATTAAAAAACCTTTATGGTGGTTTATTTTTATACTTACTCCTTTTATTAATATTTTTATGATATTATTAATGGTAGTTGAAACTTTGAATTGTTTTGGCAAGAGAGGATTGGGTGCACAGACATTAGCTGTTTTATTTCCATTTTTTTATCTGCCATGGCTTGGATTTTTTTCCAATGTCAAATATCAAGATCCTGATAAGCAAAAGCCAGTTCAAAAATCTGTTGCTCGTGAATGGCTTGAGGCTATAATTTTTGCTGTTATTGCTGCTACCGTTATAAGAACCTTTTTTATAGAAGCTTATACCATTCCTTCTTCATCTATGGAAAAGACTCTGCTTATAGGCGATTTTCTTTTTGTCAGTAAAGTTACTTATGGTCCAAGAGTACCTATGACGCCTTTATCTTTCCCTTTTGCACACCATACTTTACCTTTAACTCAAAATACAAAATCATATCTGGAATGGATATCTTTGCCATATTATCGTTTTCCTGGTATTCGATCCATTAAGAATAACGATGTTGTTGTGTTTAATTATCCGGATGGAGATACTCTTTCAACAAAATTTCAAAGCAATGCAAGTTATTATGCCTTGATTAAGGAATATGGACGGGAACGTGTATGGCATGATAAAAATAATTTTGGCGATATCATTGCCAGACCAGTCGATAAACGTGAAAATTTTGTAAAACGTTGTGTTGCTATTCCTGGAGATACTCTTGAAATTATTGACAGAGTTGTGTATATTAATGGGAAACCTGCTCCAAATCCAGGTATTTTGCAGTTTAAATATCATGTAACAACTAATGGGACCAGAATTAATCCTAAAATTATTGAAAAACTTGATATTACCGATGAAATATATACTTTCAATCTGGGAGAATATATAATGACACTTACTGAAAACTCGGTTAAAGAATTAAAAAAATTACCTAATGTTCTTGAAGTTACTCCAATAATAGATAGAAAAGGAGAAGCTGACCCGAGAATTTTCCCTTTTGATATTGCAAATTTTAAATGGAATGTAGATAATTATGGTCCTTTATGGATTCCTAAAGCAGGTACTACCATCCCTATTAATATGTCGAACATTTCACTTTATCAGAGAATTATTGATGTTTATGAAGATAATGATTTGAAAATAAAAGGT
The DNA here is from genome assembly GCA_022708585.1 of Bacteroidota bacterium. Classification (GTDB taxonomy): domain Bacteria; phylum Bacteroidota; class Bacteroidia; order Bacteroidales; family JAKIYJ01; genus JAKIYJ01. The sequence continues at coordinate 7,722 of JAKIYJ010000042.1, read as the reverse complement.
GATAAAATATTTATAAATGGTAAGGAATCCAATACTTATACTTTTAAAATGGATTATTATTGGCTTATGGGAGATAACAGACATAATTCGGCTGATTCAAGATACTGGGGATTTGTTCCAATAGATCACGTTGTTGGCAATGCTGTTTTTGTTTGGCTTTCTCTTGATAAAAACAAGAATTTATTTAATGGTAAAATAAGGTGGAACAAAACTTTTAGAGTTGTTCATTAAGTTTTCTTTGTTCTGATACAAATGATTCAATTGCTGATATATTGCTTTATTAATTTTACAATAATTGATTTTCTTGATATTGTTCTTGTCGCTTTATTGCTATATGAAATATATCGTTTAATACGTGGTACTGCTGCAATAAATATTTTTATTGGAATTTTATTTATCTATTTTATTTTTAAAATAGTTTCCGGGCTCGGAATGCAAATGTTAAGTGAAATATTGGGGGAATTCATTTCGGTAGGTGTTATTGCTTTGATTATAGTATTTCAACAGGAAATTCGACGATTTTTATTGTTGCTTGGTACCAGGGGCGTTTTTTTTAACAGAAATAAAATTTTTTTTGGAAAATTTCAGTTCAAAAATCCTTATTATATTGATATACAATCTATCATTAAAGCAATTAATAAAATGTCTTCTACTCGTACAGGCGCACTTATAGTAATTACAAAAAAAAATACACTTGAAGATATTTCTCAAACAGGAGTATTATTAGAAGCCAAAATGTCGGATCAACTATTGGAAAGTATTTTTTATAAAAATAACCCTTTGCACGATGGCGCTGTTATTATACTTAATAATAAAATACATGCAGCAAAATGTGTTTTGCCAATTACTACTAAAAGTCAAGGAATCCCTGAAAAATATGGATTAAGACACAGAGCCGCTATTGGCATTACTGAACAATCGGATGCAGTAGTAATTGTTGTTTCTGAACAAACTGGTCAGTTTGCTTATTGTAAAAACGGTGAAATTATTGAAAATATATATATAGATAAATTAATTACCTTACTTGAACAGGAATTTAATTTACCTGATAAATCCACAAAAAAATAAATTATTCAGGCCATTTCCATTCCCACTTTTTTACTTTATTTTCAATTATTTCTTCTTCCTCATCAGGTAATTTATAAAAAAAATCCAATCCTGTCATTTTTTCAACACTATCAATACTTACTGCATAAGTACTCAAAGGTTGTTTACTTCCTTCATGTGGTAGTATGAAGCCTATAGATTTTTTTGTTTTATCACCGTAATATAAAACAGCTTTGTAAAAATACTGAGGCACAGCTACCTTATTAATATATCCAATTTTTTTATAACCAGGTTTAATTATTGGACCTGTAACAATATAAAGTTTTTTTTCTTTTTTTGCCCATTCACGTATTAAACTTTCAAGACTTTTCCAGATACCCCTATTAAATTCGGGAACTTGGGGACTCATATTGCTCATAAAAAATGTTTCGCTCATTGCAATTTCAGAAAACATCATATCACCCGCAGGACACAGATGCCCTTTATCATAACCACTGTTTGAATAATCACCTGGATAGGCACTGCCAGTTTTAACTGCATTATCTTCTCTGAAATTATCCTTTCTTTTTACTTTATTGTTTAGCATAAGTGATGTTAGTTGATATGCAACCCATGCTGGCTGTTCCCATTCTTCAACATAACCTAATGTGTAATATGTATGATTAACCACCTCGATGCCGTCTTTATCAGCAGGTATCTCTAACTGCCATTTTATTGTTTGGGAGGGAACTGTCGTACTGTATGTGTGATTCTCCGATACTATACACCGATCGTTTGTACACAGTATGATGAATAATGTTATAATTATAGCAAAATAATTGTAACTCTTATTATTATTGTATTTCATATATTTAATTAAAATATTTAAAATATACAGGATATTTTTAATTTATATTGTTAAATAATTTCAAATTATTTAACAATATCATATTCTTTAATTTTCCTGTAAAGGGTTCTCTCTGAAATTCCGAGTTCTTTTGCTGCATTTTTACGTTTACCCTTATGGCGTTCCAGAGCCTTTATTATAAGGTCTTTTTCAATTTTCTGAATAGAGAGATTTTCATCAATGACTTCTGAGTCAGCTACAGAATCGGATATTGTTGAATTGTAGTGTTTGAGTTCAAGATTATCATGTTCAGAAATATCAGGATAATTTATATGCAAATTATCATCATGATAAACATCTTTAAATAAAGTTTTAGAAGCACCGGCGATGTCTTCGGGTGTAATATTATTTTCAATAATATTTGCCACAAGTTTTTTAAGATCATAAATATCTTTTCTCATATCGAAAAGAATTTTATAAAGCAGTTCCCTTTCATCAAGAGTATGTGATTTAGTTCCGTTAAATAAAACAGGTAAATCATTTCCGGGTATAATTTCAGGGAGATATTTTTTTAGAATATCAGAAGTGATGAGTCGGTTTTGTTCAATAATAGAAATTTGTTCGGTAATATTTTTCAATTGTCTTATATTTCCTTGCCAGCGATAGTTAATTATAAGGTTTTGGGCATTTTCATCAAGTTGAATAGGAGGCATTCTGTATTTTTCTGCAAAATCGGAGGCGAATTTTTTGAAGAGTAGCATAATATCTTCTTTTCTTTCTCTTAATGGCGGAATGTAAATAGGCACTGAATTCAGTCTATAATAAAGGTCTTCCCTGAAATTACCGTGGCTAATTGCTTCAGTAATATCAATATTGGTAGCAGCTACTATTCTTACATTAGTTTTCATAACTTTGGAAGCTCCCACTCTTATGTATTCGCCAGTTTCAAGTACTCTAAGCAATCGTGCCTGAGTAGCAAGGGGCAGTTCAGCAACTTCATCGAGAAAAATAGTTCCCCCATTAGCTTCTTCAAAATATCCCTTACGTGCTTCATGAGCTCCTGTAAAAGACCCTTTTTCATGACCGAATAATTCTGAGTCAATTGTTCCTTCAGGTATTGCGCCACAATTGACAGCAATATATGATGCATGCTTGCGTGGACTTAAATAGTGAATAATTTTAGGAAAAACCTCTTTTCCAGTTCCACTTTCACCAGTAATTAAAACAGATAAATCTGTTGGCGCAACTTGCATGGCAATATTAATTGCTCTGTCTAACAAAGGCGAATTGCCGATAATACCAAACCGCTGTTTGATTGATAATATATCCATTTAAAATGTTATTTCAAAAATGTACAAAGTTAATTGTATTTTTTGAAAAAAATTATTAATAAATTATTAATAATTACATAAAAATTATATTTTTGCACTCATATTTATATTAATTTTTGAAGTTTCTTGTTACTAAAAAATCTTTTTAAAAATAAAAAAGAATGAAAAAGAACATTATTCAGATAGCATTATTTATCTTAATTATAATATTGGCATATCTTGTTTATGAAAGTATAATGGAACCTGTTAGATATAATAAAGAAAGAAATCGCAGACGCGAAATTGTTATAAATAAACTGAAAGATATAAGAACAGCTCAATTAAATTATAAAAATGTAAATAAAGAATACGCTGACAGTTGGGATAAGTTGATTGATTTCCTGAAAAATGGCAAATTGCCTGTGATAAAAAAAATAAGTACTTTGCCCGACAGCTTATCCGAAATTTCAGAAGAAGAAGCTATTAAAAGAGGTTTCATTAAAGTGGATACTACTTATGTTAACGCACTTGATAGCTTATTTGGCCATAGAAAGGATTTTTCACTCGAAAATTTTTCAATAATTCCTTTTTCTGATGGACAGCAATTTTCTCTTAGAGCAGGTGAAATCGAAAAAGGACATGTTAAAGTTAAAGTTTTTGAAGTTGTTGCTCCTAATGAAGCTTACCTTAAAGGACTTGACAAAGATATGATTAACAAAGAAGAGAAACCAGCTCTTATTTTAGGTTCAATGACAGAAGCTTCCCATGATGGCAACTGGGAATAAAATCTTTATTTTTTATGAATAAGGCCGGCAAAACCGGAATAAAACTTCAAGACAAAAATTTCTCTCCCGAAATTACTTCTATGTGTAATTTAACAGTTGAGTTGTCTTCTTCTTATATTACTTCTTGTGTATATGATACAATAAATAATGAATTTATATATTTCGAAAAAAATAATGATTCTATTGCCCTGTCTTCTATCATAGCTGCAAAAGAATTTAAAGATTTTATTTCTGAAAATGATTTATTAAAAAATCAATTCAAAAATACTACTTTTCTTATTAGAACACAAGGCTGTACCCTGGTACCATTGAATATTTACAACCAAAAATATCAGTCATCCTACATAGAATTTAATAATCCGCTTGAACCCGAATTTATTGTTAATTCTGATATCTTACAATCTATCAACCTCGTTAATATATATAAAATTCAAACTGATTTAAAAAATGCTGTACTTGATTTCAATCCTCATGCTCGTATATTGCATTCTTCATCTGCCTTAATTAAAGGATTGTTTTCAATATTTAAAAATAAAATGTCCGAGACTACTGCTTTTGTTAATATTTCATCTGCTTATTTCGATATGATAATAATTTCAACAGAAGGACTTGTTTTTTATAATTCTTTTAAATATAAAACCGCCGAAGATTTATTATATTATGTCTTGTTTGTTTTTGAACAATTAAAATTAAAACCATTGCTAACCCCTTTATATTTATCAGGAGATATTGAAACAGATTCTCTGATTTTTGAACTTTTATATAAATATATTGGGAAATTATATATATTAAAACATAATACTGCATTAAAATATTCCTATGCCCTTGATACGATTCAAGAACATTATTATTTTTCACTTTTTAATTCAGAACTGTGCGAATAATTAGTGGCACTCATAAAGGAAGAAAAATTGTTGTACCCAAAGGGTTTAACCTTCGACCTACAACCGATAAAGCCAAAGAAGCTCTATTTAACATACTTGCCAATAAAGTTGACTTTAAATTAACAAGAGCTCTTGACCTGTACTCCGGGCTGGGTGGTATAACTTTGGAATTGGCATCACGTGGTTGCCTTGAAATAATATCTGTGGATATTAACCCGCATTGTACTGATTTTATTAAAAATACTGCTGCAAAATTTAATATGCAAAATGTTAAGACCATTACTTCATCTGCTTGTGGATTCCTACATAATAACAAAAAATCCTGGAATATAATCTTTGCTGATCCTCCTTATGATATTCAAGGAACTGAAAAAATCCCCGACTGGATTTTTAAAAATAATAATCTAACTCCTGGTGGTATACTTATTATAGAGCATCCAGCAGAACTTACTTTTGAATTTGTTGACAGACTTATTGAACGCAGAGTCTATGGCAGAGTAAACTTCAGTTTTTTTATGTGATGACTCGTGAATATTCCATTTTAGTAAATTTGTAAAATTCTTTATAATACAATTATGACAAAAATAGCAGTATTTCCCGGCTCTTTTGACCCGGTTACAAAAGGACACGAAAATCTTATCGTAAGAGCTTCATCAATATTTGACAGAGTAATTGTTGCTATTGGTGAAAATAGCCAAAAACAAACTTTTTTCCCCATTGAACTTAAAAAACAATGGTTAAAAATAATTACTGAAAAATTACCCAATACAGATGTACAAACTTTTAAAGGATTAACAGTCGATTTTTGTATATTAAATAATGCAAAATATATTATAAGAGGAGTAAGAACTTCTGCTGATTTTGATTATGAAAAAGATATAGCTCAAATGAACAAAATTATGCACTCAGATATTGAAACTGTCTTTTTACTCGCTTTGCCGGAATTAAGTGGAATAACATCCAGCCTGGTAAGAGAAATAATTAAATATGGAGGAAATGCATCCCCTTTCTTGCCCGATGGTGTTATTATACCTGACCGTTTTTTTTGATTTATTTAAACTTATTTTGCAACAAAGTAAGAGCAAGAAATTGAAACCATATTCTTTGAACATAAAATTTTAATTCTTTGAACTATGACTTTAAAAAGGAATTTGCTTATTTATTTTCTAGCTCTTTTGATTTTTCCTTTACAACAGACTTTTTCTCAATCAAAAACTGTTGTTTCAGGCATAGCTCATGGTGCTATGGGTAAAAAAATCAGACTCCTTACTTATGATGACCAAATCTCTTGCCTCACTAAAGAATTATCTTCTACAATAGCCGATACTTCTGGAAAATTTGAGTTGATTTTTAATATTTCATCCACTTGCTTTGCAAACTTGTATATTGATGAATATGCAGCCGATTTATATATTAAACCAGGAGATGATTTGAAAATTGAAATAAATGCTGAAAAATACGATGAAGGTACTGCTGAACATTTTACGCCTAAAAGTTTAACTGTAAATTTTCCTTATGCTAAAAATGATGATATTAATCTTTTAATTTTTGATTTTAACTCTATTTATTCCGACTTTGTAGAAAAAAAATTTAAAAATATCTACTATAATCATGATAAAATAGCTGTTGACTCTTTTTTTGCTCAAATTGCTAAAAGATATGAAATAATAAAAGATGAATTTTTTCTTGATTTAGTAAAATACCGACTGGCAAGCCTGGAATTACTCAGCCATAAAATAAACAAACAACTTGTTTTCCAAAAATATTTCAATCCCTGTAACATAAAATATAATAATCCAGGCTATATGGAATTTTTTGTGTCCTTTTTTGATGCTTATGCAACTCAGTCTTTGGGACAAATAAAAACCACAAGTCTTAAAAATGCAGTTAATGTCCAGAAAAATTATCTTGCTCTGTTTAATGCGTTGGGGGAAGATTCTTTACTTCAAAATGAAATTCTACGCGAATTAGTTATGCTGATTACTTTAAAAAATATGTATTATTCTCCCGACTATGATAAAAAGGCAATTATTGGTATCTTAAACGAAATTAACAAAAACAGTAAAGTTGAACAACATAAAATCATTGCTGCCAACCTTGTTAAACTTTTTTCTTTACATCAAAAAGGCAGTAAAGCACCATATTTCAATTTACGAAATCAATATGAAAAATTTATTAGCCTCGATGATTTTAAAGGCAAATACATTTATCTTACTTTCTGGAATACAAAATGTATTGACTGTGAAGCAGAATTTGATCTGATATCAAAAGTTTATGATAAATATAAAAATAAAATAGAAATATTAAGCATTTGTACGGATAAAAATTTTATGACAATGCAATTTTATTTAAAAAATAAAAAATATAATTGGAACTTTCTTCATTTTAATGGCAACTATGAATTGTTAGACGATTATCAAATAAAAACAGTGCCTTTTTATATTTTAATTGACGACAAAGGAAATATAGCCGAATACCCTGCTAAAAATCCAATTTACAATATTGAAAAATATTTTGATAAAATTATTGAAAATGAAAAATAAAATATCTATATTTTTAATTGATTTATCTACGAAATTAATCAATTTATTTTATAAAAAATAATTCAAGATAAAAATAAGTTTTGGAGTTGGTTCATAATTCAAGAATCGGATAAAACGATATTATATAATCCAGGTTGTAAGTCCTTGTGTGGTAAATTCATATCTTCTATTTCTGCCACCATATTTGCTTAATGCTTTTATAACTTCAAAACGTGTGTTTAATGGGCAGTAAAAAATCATAAATCCTCCGCCTCCTGCACCTGATATTTTACCCCCATTAGCTCCAGCATTTATAGCAGTATCATAAATTTCATCAATTAAATTATT
>JAKIYJ010000153.1 GCA_022708585.1 Bacteroidota bacterium | reverse complement strand
AGATGGATGATGAATACTAACACCACTTGTAGCAGCAACATTCTGATTATTCCATCCATTGAAATAAATATTATAAGAAGTTGGTATTGAACTATTTAGTTTAACAAGGAAAAAATCTGAGCCTGAGTCGCCGCCATTGCCGCCATTAGATACCAAAGTACAACCGGTCATAGTATTTGAAGAAGGTTCAGTAGAAGGATTTGCACAACCGGAAGATTCATAATTGAAATAAAAAATCCATTGATTTCTATCAGCAGCGGTAGTTCCTTCTCCACAATGGTCAGCAGTTAAAACATAAGGAGTACAATCCTGCCTTACATTGTTAATAGCAGAACCACTGCACCAACCATAAGAGCTGCCATCTTTAATCATAATTCTGGCTACTCCTTTTTTCTGGTTTTGCCAGTTAGCACCTTCTGTACAATTTATATTTACTTCACAACTTTCAGAATCACCGAATTCTTTTGTCGATTTCAATCCTTTGCCTCTATATACATAAGCAACTTCGGAAATATTAATAATAGATTTTTCGGTTGTTCTATAAGGTTCAAAATATTCAAGACTTACAATATCATCATAAATTAATTCAACAGCAAAAAGACCCGATTCATGATTATTAATTTCAGTATAGGCTCCTAAAATTTGTGTTTTATTGTAATTATAAATAAAAAGTTCACCACCAGGAGGCAGGTGAAATTTATCGAAATATAATCCAATAGCTTTTGCATTTTCAACTTTAATCATTAAACGCCATATTCTTCCTTTTCCTGGAATATCTACCCAAGTGCCAGCATCAGTTATTCCTGTATTAACAGGTACACCAACTCCCACTCTATATAATTCACCATTTTTATCTTTTTGCTCATCTTCTTTAAGAATTTGAGTGAGATTAGGAGGGGCAAATTCTTTTAATTCGTAATCATCAGATAATGAATAAACGAAACTCAAAGGCTTTCCACCCTGACTTATTTGAGATTGAGAAGGTTCTGAAAAAAGAATTATAAAAACTAAAAAAGTAAATATTAATGATTTTTTATAAAACATATTTCTTTATTTAATTAATTTATTAAATGATTTTGTTTTTACGAAATATATATTAGACTATACATAAGTATTAACATTTTGCCAAGGTACTTTTATATTTTTTTAATAATTTACCATAAACATATTTGCATAATTTTTACTTAACCAAAATACATAATATAAATTTTATTTAATTATTGAAATTTTTCTTGTTGTTAATTTATTGCCGCATTGTATTTTAACAAAATAAATTCCTTTTTCGATATTAGACAAATCAATAGATACAGGTCCTTGTGCCGGGTTAACAAATACTTTTCTATAAACTTCTTTCCCCAGAATGTCAAAGACAGAAACATTAAGGTTATCGTTGTTTTTAATAAAAGGATCAATATAAAATTGGCCCTTTGATGGGTTAGGAAATAATAATATATCTTTTTCAGTATTTAAAATTTCCGTATTATCGGTAGATGTAGGGCAAACAACAGCATAAATAGCCAGTGAAGAATACATATTCCATTCACTCCATGCATGCCATGCTCCGTTTTCATAAGCATAAGCTGTATTAAAGCCGCCACTTCCTCTGTTAACAGCATTATAAACAGCGAAAGTATCAAGAGGTGAGTTGTTGTAATAGATTTGAAAGCCAACATAAAAGTTGGATCCGACATTAACTGGAGCGGTAAAAGGAACATAGTTCCAATGTCCTGGACTAAAGTTACTTATTAAAACATCTTTAGATGCCAGTTGTGTACCTGGTACACTGCCAGAATTCCATGCTTTAATTGATATTTTGGAAGAAGCATTAGATGCATAGGCTTTACCAACTCCAAGATAAATCCCTTGTAATTTAGTATTTTGAGTGGCTCCTGAAAACAATTCTGCAAATTTATCATCTCCATAGCCACTATGACCTGCCCATGTGCCCCATTGCTGTTGATATTTATACATTACAAGTTGTTCTCCTGACTGGATATTTGTTAT
>JAKIYJ010000041.1 GCA_022708585.1 Bacteroidota bacterium | reverse complement strand
GTACAAGGTACTCTTGATGCTATATTTGGAACACAGTAATGTGTTACTTCATATTTTTGAAAAACAGGATTAGCATGATTTGTTATTTTTGATGTTTCAACGCATCCCCCCTGATCAATACAAACATCTATGATAACAGAGCCTTTTTTCATTTGCGACACCATATCTTCTGTGACCACACATTGTGTTCTGCCCTCATTTGAATGTAAAGCACCAATAAGTACATCAGCTGTTTTCAAAGATTTTAATAAAACCCTGGGCTGTATAATTGATGTAAAAACTCTTGTGTTCAGTTTTTCCTGAATAGATCTTAGTTTATAAAGATTATTATCGAAAATTTTAACCATTGCTCCAAATCCTATAGCAGATCTTGCAGCGAATTCAGCGACTGTACCTGCACCAATAATAACAATTTCTGTTGGAGTAATTCCGCTAAATCCACCCAACATATAACCTTTACCAAATTTGCTATGACTGAGATACTCGGCTGCTATAATTATAGAAGTATTACCAGCTATTTCGCTCATAGCTTTTTTTACGGGAAAAATTCCAGAACGGTCTTTCATAAGTTCAAAAGCTATAGCGGTTATTTTTTTTCGGCTTAATTTACGATAATATTCAGCACTTTGATTCATCATATCCATTATTGAAAATAATGTTTGTCCCTTTTGCATCATATCAATTTCATAAAGTGCAGGTGGTGCAACTTTGATAATAATATCTGATTGATATATTTCTTCGGGCGTATATTTAATAATTGCACCAGCCTCACTGAATTCGCTATTACTAAATCTGGATGATTTTCCTGCTTCGTTTTCAACAAAAACTGTATGTCCATTTTGACATAACATTCCAACTGCATCAGGTACAAGAGCAATTCTATTTTCCTGAAAAGATGTTTCACGAGGTATACCTATTGAAAAACTCTTTTTTTTACGTTTTGGTTCCACTATTTCTTCCTGTGGTATCAAATCATGATATAAATTAACAATTTCCTTTTTCCCATTTTCCATAGATAAATTATTTGATGGTTTATCAGTTAATATAAGAGCATTCGAACACCCTGCTTCCATCTGTATTTTCAATAATATGAATTGATGATCTTTTTTCAGGCAATAATTCTTGAATTTTTTCTGCCCATTCTATCAAACAGTAATTGCCTGAATAAAAATAATCTTCATAACCTATATCATATACTTCATTTATATTATTGATACGATAGAAATCAAAATGATATATTTTTTCACCCGATACAGTATTATATTCATTTACAATAGAAAAAGTAGGACTGTTTACTATTTCTTTTACTTTTTTTAACTCGCAGATTTTTTTAATTAAAGTAGTTTTGCCGGCTCCCATATTGCCTGTTATTGTAAAAATCTTGCTATTGCCAAAAAATTGCATAATTTGTTTTGCGGTTTTTGGTAAATCATGAAGATTGTTACATATAAAATTTTTAGTAGTCATTATCTTTTTCATTTTGCTTTTAAAGTAATAACGGGGATTAGCATTTCTTCAAGCGAAATGCCTCCATGTTGGAAAGTGTTGCGATAATAGTTTACATAATAGTTGTAATTATTTGGATATGCAAAGAAGTCAGTGTTTCGGCAAAAGATATATGTTGTACTCACATTAAAGCGAGGAAGAAAAATCTCGGAAGGATTTTTTATTTCAAAAACGTCTTTAGGGTTATATTGAAGATTTTTCCCGAATTTATATCTTAAATTGCTATTTGTATTTTTATCTCCCAGAACTTTAACAGCTTCATTAACTTTTATTGAACCGTGATCGGTTGTAAACAGTACAGTTCCTTTTTTTTCTGCAATATATTTCATCATATCATATAAAGGTGAATGTTTAAACCATGAAAGAGTTAATGATCTATAGGCAGATTCATCTTCTGCAAGTTCGCGTATGATTTCCATTTCGGTACGGGCATGTGAAAGAATATCAACAAAATTGTATACAATTACATTAAATTCAAATTCTTTAAGATTGGACATATTATCAACAAGTTTTCTACCAGCAGCAAGGTTCAATATTTTGTTAAATGAAAATTTGATATCATAACCGTATCGTTTCAAATACTCTGAAAGTAATTCTTTTTCATAAGAATTTTTTGAACCTTCTTCATCTTCATCTATCCACAATTTGGGATATTTTTTTTCTATTTCAGTTGGAAGTAAACCGGCAAATAATGCATTTCTGGCATATTGAGTTGTTGTGGGTAATATAGCATAATAAAGATTTTCATTTTCAACTTTAAACATCTCTTCTATATAAGGTTGTAAAACTTTCCATTGGTCGTATCGCATATTATCAAGAACTATCAAAAAAGTATTATTTTTCTCATTTAACAATGGGAAAAGTTTTTCACGCAATAAGGTATGCGACATTACAGGCTTGTCATCTGTTTTGGAATTTAACCACTTGGAATAATTATTTTCAACAAACATTGCAAATGCCGTATTAGCTTCTTTTTTTTGAAAACGAAGAACATCGCCCATACCAGCATCGTCCAACTGTTCAAGTTCAAGTTCCCAATGTGAAATACGCTTGTATACTTCTATCCATTCCTCGGCATTTAATTTATTTGTTATATCTATACCTATATTTCTGAATTCTTGTTGATATTTGCTTGTAGTTTTTTCCGACATTAATCTTTTAGAATCAAGATTTTTTTTCAAACAAAGCAATATTTGATTAGGGTTAACAGGTTTTATCAGATAATCGGCTATTTTTGAACTTATTGCCTCTTCCATTATAGATTCTTCTTCACTTTTTGTAATCATTACTATTGGAATTGAAGGATATTTGTTTTTGATTATGCTCAAAGTTTCAATCCCTGATAATCCTGGCATATTTTCATCCAGAAAAATTATATCAAAAAAATTATCATCTATAATATCAATCGCTTCACTACCGTTGTTTATTGTAGTCATTTCATATCCTTTTTCAGTTAAAAAAAGTATATATGGTTTTAATAAGTCTATTTCATCATCTATCCAGAGAACTTTTATTTTATTCATAATAGTTTGATTGTTAATAATTTTTAATTTTGTATCTTTTTAGATGAATCCACTCCTATAAGTCTATAAATTAAATTTATTTATATTTTTAATTAATTTATCTATGAAATTAATTAATTTATTTTATCAAAAAAACAATTCAAAATGAAAATGACTTTTCAGAGTGAACCCTTAGATAAAATTTTATAAATTTCATAAAGATTATATTTAAAAATAAATTAATACAAAGTTACAAATTATGTTACATAAATGAAACAAAATTCTTATTTAAATAAACGAAAAATTTTTAACGATCCTGTATACGGCTTTATTAATATTACAGATGATTTAGTTTTTGATATTATAGAACATCCGTATTTCCAGAGATTGAGAAGAATACAGCAGCTCGGACTCACCTGTTTGGTATATCCTGGTGCTACACATACAAGATTTCACCATGCTTTAGGATCAATGCATCTTATGTTACAAGCACTTGAAACTCTCAAAACAAAAGGACAGTGTATAAGTTGCGATGAAGAAACAGCTGCTGTCATTGCAATATTATTACATGACATAGGACACGGACCATTCTCGCATACATTGGAAAATAATATCATTCCCGATGTAAATCATGTTATGTTATCTGACCTTTTTTTCGACAGATTTAATATTTTGTATGATGGTAAACTTAATACTGCAATTAATATTTATAGAGACTCGTATCCTTTAAAATTCCTGCATCAATTGGTTAGCAGTCAACTCGATATGGATAGACTGGATTATTTAAAACGTGACAGTTATTATACAGGAGTACCGGAAGGGATTCCTGGCACTGAAAGAATAATTAAAATGCTCAATGTTCATGAAGGGAATCTGGTGGTAGAGGCAAAAGGTATTTATAGCATTGAAAAATTTATTGTTGCCAGACGTCTTATGTATTGGCAGGTGTATCTTCACAAAACAGTTATTGCCGCTGAATATTTGCTCATAAATATTATAAAACGTGCTTCTATGTTGGCATTGAAGGGAGAAGAAGTTTTCGCTTCTCCCCCATTAAAAAAATTTCTTTATAATAAATATACTTTCGAAGATTTTAAAAATGATGCCGTATTGCTTGATGATTTTGCTCAACTTGATGATAGTGATTTAATTGTTGCTATTAAAATGTGGATCAATCACAGTGATAAAATTCTTTCGCTTCTTAGTAAAAATCTTGTATACAGACATCTTCCCTCTGTAGAATTATCTGAAAAACCTTTTGATAAAAATTATATTGATAATATCAAAAATAATGTATCCAATACATACAAAATAGATTATGAGGATACTGATTTTTTTGTTATATCAGGAACTATTACCAATTATGCATATAATCCCGAACAGGATAATATCAGAATATTATACCCTGATGGGAAAGTTGTTGATATTATAGATGCATCAGAACATTTTGTTGCATTTTTGACTGATGAAATTTCTCGTTATTTTTTATTTTATCCCAGAATTGAAAAATTTAATAAATAATATATTCTATACAACTTTTTTTTATAACTTGCGACCCAAAAAATTGATAAATTTATTATGTGAATGAAATTATCGGCAAAACAAATTGCTGAACTCTTTAATGGAGTTATAGAAGGTGATGAAAATGTTGTAATTGATGGATTGACAAAAATAGAGGAAGGAGTACCTGGCAAACTTACATTTTTGGCAAATCCTGTTTATACTAATTATATTTATTCTACTAAAGCCTCTATTGTCATTGTCAATAAAAATTTTATTCCTGAAAGTAAAATATCTGCTACGCTTATCAGAGTTGATGATGCTTATAGTGCTTTTGCAAAATTACTTCAATTTTACAATGAAATTAAATTGCACCCATCGGGTATATCTGATAAGGCAAGTATTTCGAAAACAGCTGTTTTAGGCAAGGATATTTATATAGGAGATTTCGTTGTAGTAGGAGAACATGTGGTAATAGAAGATGGTGCTAAAATATATCCTAATGTAACAATTGGAGATAATGTCAGTATAGGAGAAAAATCTATTGTTTTCTCATGTGTTAGTATATATTCAGATACAAAAATCGGGAAATATTGTACTTTACATTCAGGAGTTGTATTGGGTAGTGATGGTTTTGTATTTGTTCCCCAAAAGAACGATGTATATGAGAAAATTGCTCAAACAGGTAATGTTGTGATTGAAGATTACGTTGAAATTGGGGCAAATACTACTATTGATAGGGCAACATTAGGTTCTACCATTATTCATAAAGGTGTTAAATTAGATAATCTTATTCAAATAGCTCATAATGTTGAAATAGACGAAAATACTGTTATTGCTGCTCAAACTGGAATATCAGGTTCTACTAAAATTGGTAGAAACTGTATGATAGGTGGACAAGTAGGTATTGCAGGACATCTTATTATTGCTGACGATGTAAAAATAGCTGCTCAATCGGGTATTAGTTCCAGTATTCTTAAAAAAGGTGCTATGCTTATGGGCGCTCCTGCGTTTGAACATAATAAATATAAACGTTCTTATGTGTTTTTCAAAAATTTAGAAAAAATTGTAAAACGTATTGATAATATTGAAAAAAAATTAAATAATTCATAAATTTAAAAATTAATTGAAAACCGAAAAAATAATTAATTATTAATTGCATTTCTAAATATTTTTAAATGGAGTTATTATAATAAAATATAAAAAATTAATTATTTGCATTTAGAAAATAATAATATTGAGTCTTTTCCGAAAAGTATAAGAGTTTATAAACTATATAATTATCTTAAATTTGTATGCATTTATATCTAATTTATCTATTAATTGTAATAATTTGTTTGTATGTAAAAAAATGACAAAAAAGACAAAAACTTTTCGGAAATATTTGATATTTTGATTTTAAGGAAAGAAAACATTTAAAAGATAATGCCAGGGTTATTCGTCAATAAAATTCATTTTGTTAATTTTGTAAATTATTTATGAAAAATTTTATCAATAGGCATATAATTTTGTAATTATATGGAGGGTTGAACTTGAAAATTTAATTTATATATTTTATATAGGGATGAAAGAACATCAAACAACAATTAAAGAACCTGTGAGTATTTCAGGTGTTGGATTGCATACAGGTAAAAATGTTACCCTTACTTTCAAACCAGCGCCTGCTAATTATGGTTATAAATTTAAAAGAATTGATTTGGAAGGGCAACCTCTTGTCGAGGCGGATGTAGATTATGTTTTTGAAACTTCAAGAGGTACAAGTCTAAAAAAAGGCGATATAGTGGTTCGTACTGTTGAACATGTACTTGCTTCTTTATATGGAATGGGCATTGATAATATTTTAATAGAAATAGACAGTATGGAACTGCCAATTATGGATGGGAGTTCAAAATGCTTTAGTGAGGCTATTAAGAAAAGTGGTATCTACAAACAAAATGAATTTAAAAATTATTATGAAATTAAAGATAACATTGTTTATCGCAATAATGAAAAAAAAGTTGAAATTATTGCCATCCCTGATGATAAGTTTAAGTTATCGGTAATGATAGACTATGATAATAAAGTTCTTGGTGCTCAACATGCTTTTCTGCCCGAAATAATTGATTTTGACAAAGAAATAGCCCCAAGCCGTACCTTCGTTTTTTTAACAGAGCTGGAACATCTGTTACAGCATAATTTGATTAAAGGAGGCGACCTTAATAATGCTATAGTTTTTGTTAATAATGAAATTTCTCAATCGGAACTCGACCGTATGGCAAAGATATTTAATAAACCCAGCGTATCTGTGCTTAATGAAGGTATACTTAATAATTTACAACTTTATTTTCCCAACGAACCAGCACGTCATAAATTACTTGATATTATTGGCGATTTGGCATTAATTGGTATGCCTATTAAAGGTCATATTATTGCTTATCGTCCAGGTCATTATTCTAATGTCCAATTTGCAAAAATGATAAAAGAAGATTCTTTTAAAAAATCGAAAAGTCATAGAAATAAACCTAAATTTGATATTTTCGCTAAACCGGTTTATGATATCAATGACATTAAGAAGATGCTTCCACATCGTCCACCTTTTCTTCTAATTGATAAAATTCTTGAAATATCTGATGAACATGTAATTGGACTTAAAAATGTTACTATTAATGAAAGTTTCTTTCAAGGGCATTTCCCTGATGAACCTCTTATGCCCGGTGTACTGCAAATAGAAGCAATGGCTCAAACTGGCGGAATACTTGTGCTTCGTTCAGTTCCTGATCCACAGAATTATTCTACTTATTTTCTTAAAATAGATAATGTAAAATTTCGTAATAAGGTTGTACCCGGTGATACACTGATATTTTATCTGAAATTGATTTCTCCAATTCGACGCGGTATCTGCCACATGGAAGGCGTGGCTTATGTGGGTAACAAAATTGTTATGGAGGCTGTGCTTATGGCTCAAATTTCTAAAAAAAATGACAGATGAAATTAAATTCTTGTTTCAATATTATTAAATTGATTTTCATAATGATCATTTATATAAATAATAGATATTATCGTTTTTTTAAAAAATAATTTATTAATAATAATTGTTAAAATTTAATTTTATTTTTTCATTTTCAAATATTAATATTAATAAAACTTGATGTTATTATTAAACACTTTCTAAATCTTTTATAATAAATAAATTTTCAAATGAATCAACCTTTTTCATTCGTTCATCAACAGGCTAAAATAGCTGATAATGTAGTAATTGACCCTTTTGTTTGTATTCATAAAAATGTTGAAATAGATGAAGGAACCTGGATAGGGTCAAATGTTACTATTATGGAAGGTGCACATATAGGGAAAAATTGTAAAATTTTTCCTGGTGCTGTTATTTCCGCTATTCCACAAGATCTCAAATATAATGGTGAAGACAGTATTGTTAAAATTGGTAATAATGTTATAATTCGTGAGTTTGTTACAATTCATAAAGGAACGAAAGCTAATATGGAAACCATTGTAGGTGATAATACTTTACTGATGGCTTACGTTCACGTTGCTCATGATTGTATTGTAGGTAATAATTGCATACTCTCTAATGGTGCAACTCTTGGTGGGCATGTGATAGTTGATGATTATGCAATTATTGGAGGTCTTTCAGCCGTTCATCAATTTGTTAGAATTGGCGCACATTCTATGATTTCTGGTGGGTCCCTCGCAAGAAAAGATGTACCTCCTTATACCAAAGGGGCTAGGGAACCTTTGTCTTATGTGGGTATTAATTCTATTGGCTTGCGCCGAAGAGGCTTTTCTTCTGAAAAAATAAAAGAGATCCAGGATATATACAGAATCCTGTATGTAAAAGGATATAATGTTTCTCATGCATTGCAAATTATTGAAAATGAAATTGCACCCACTCCCGAACGCGATGAAGTTCTTTCTTTTATTAACAACTCTTCCAGAGGTATTATGAAAGGATACAACCCTAATAATAATGGCTATGATAGATAAATAATATTTAATGTGATTTATATAAATATTCTGTAAATTTATCTATAAATTATCCTTTTTTATTGTATAATATTATGTTTTGATTACATACTTTATCAAATATTGTTTATCTGCTTTAATACAATATTTTTTAAACTATTATATAATTTTTTATTGTGGAAAATAATTCTGGTGAATATTTATGGGGTGATAACCGGCGATATCATTCTTTTGTGCTGGAATTAAAAAAACAATTCGGGTGTAGAGTCCAAAAAATTGCTGTTGATGCCGGCTTTACGTGTCCGAACCGTAATGGCACCATTAGTACTGATGGTTGCTCTTTCTGTTTAAACGAAGCTTTTAACCCTTCTTATTGTCGTAAATTCAATCATAATATTAGTAAACAGCTGGAAGAAGGCATTAAATTTCATAAATTCAGATATAGAAAAGTTGACAAATATCTTGCTTATTTTCAATGCTATTCCAACACTTATGCCGATATTAATTATCTTGAAAAGGTATATATGGAAGCTTTGTCTTTTCCGGGTATTGCAGGTATTGTTATAGCCACCCGTCCCGATTGTATTGATGATGAAAAAATAGAATTATTAAAATATCTATCGGATAAGTATTATGTGTCTATTGAATATGGCGTTGAATCTTGTTATGATGATACTTTGAAACAAATAAATCGAGGACATAATTTTAAAACATCCCAAGATGCTATTATTAAAACTTCTAAAGCTGGAATCAAAACGGGGGTACATCTTATTATAGGGCTTCCTGGTGATGATAAAAATCGCATTATTAATATGGCTAAATGTTTATCAAATCTACCGATTAATTATTTAAAATTACATCAATTGCAGATTTTTAAGAATACCCCAATGGAAAAGCAATATATAAAAGATCCATCTTTTTTCAACCTTTTAAATATTAATGAATATATCGAATTAATTATTGATTTTGTCGAAGTTTTAAATCCATATATTGCAATAAATCGTATTGCAGCTGAAGCGCCACCTCGTTATCTTGCTAATAAAGGATGGGGATTGATTAGAAATGATGAAATATTAAGGATTTTTGAAAATAGAATAGAAAAAAGAAATACATTTCAGGGAAAATATTTTACCAATGAATTTTAAAAAAAACAATAAATATTTTAAAAGTACCCGAGGCCGGAATCGAACCGGCACGAAGTTACCTTCATTGGTTTTTGAGACCAACGCGTCTACCTATTCCGCCACTCG
>JAKIYJ010000040.1 GCA_022708585.1 Bacteroidota bacterium | reverse complement strand
CTGAAAAGACAAAATACTTATTCTCAAAAAAAAGAACTCGAAAATCGTTTCCAATCGTGGATTAATAAAGATCCTTCACATAAGGAAAAATATGGTAATGTATTAGAAGATATGGCTTCGGCTTATTCTACATTAAATGAATCCAGAGAACAGCAATTATTCTGGTATTTCAATCTGTCTTTAATGGGATGTAAAACATTATTATTACCTGTACAGTTGCAGGGAATCAAAGATGTTATAAAACGTAAAGGAGATAATACTGAATCCTTACAGTATTACAGAGACATTGCGGCTGAACATTTCAAAAATTATAATTCTGCGACCGAACAAAAACTAATGGCTCGTATACTAAAACTATATTATGAGAATATTAAACCTGAGCAGCAACCTGAAATATTTAAAACAATAGAAAAAAAATACAAAGGGGATTTTGAAAAGTTTGTGGAATATGTATTTAAAAAATCAATATTCGTTTCGGAAGAAAGATTTAATAACTTTTTGAATAAACCCAATATCAAGACTTATGAAAATGATATGGTTTACCAAATATCAAGTGGATTGTTGTCAAAATATATGGAAACAAACGAAAAATATGCTGAAAACAGAAGCAAACTCAATAAAGCTTATCGTCTGTTTGTTGAAGGAATAAGAGAAATGGAAAAAGACAAGGTTTTTTATCCTGATGCCAATTCAACGATGCGAATGACTTATGGGAAGGTTATTGACTATTATCCTGCTGACGCAATTCATTATGATTATTATACTACTTTAACAGGCGTGATGGAAAAGGAAGATACTGCAAACGATGATTTTATTATTCCTGATAAATTGAAGGAACTTTACAAAAAGAAGGATTTTGGTATATATCAAAAAAATGGAGACATACGCGTATGTTTTATTACTGATAATGATATAACAGGTGGTAATTCAGGCAGCCCAGTTCTTAATGGAGAAGGACAACTTGTTGGTCTTGCTTTCGATGGTAATTGGGAAGCTATGAGCAGTAATATATCGTATGTTCCTGAATTACAAAGGACCATAAGTGTTGATATTCGCTATGTATTATTTATTATTGATAAATATGCCGGTGCTAAAAATCTTATAGATGAATTGACAATTGTTAGATAAATATTATTCCTGATAATAAACTCTTTTGACTCTTCGTGATATACTTGTCAGTACTTCATAAGGTATTGTATTCATAGTTTTGGCCAATTCATATATTGGATATTCATCTCCAAAAATGATTACTTCGTCTCCTTCCTTACAATCTATGTTAGTTATATTTATCATACACATATCCATGCATATGTTACCAATGATTGGAGCAAGTTGCCCTTTAACCCATATTTTGCCTTTCCCTTTACTCAAACTTCGGTTCAAACCATCAGCATAACCAACAGGAATTACTGCAATAGTTGTATCTCTGCTTGTTATCTCTGCCCTGTCATAGCCAATACTTTCGTTTACAGGTATTTGTTTTATTTGAGAAATACAGGATTTCAATTTATGTACATTTTGAAGTTCCTTTTGTTTTGATTTATCAAAATGAATTCCATATAAACCCAGCCCTAACCTTACCATATCAAACTGTGCTTCTGGAAAACGAACAACTCCTGCTGTATTCAAAATATGTCTTAATATTGGATAATCAAAATTATCTGTTATTCTGAAACTCGATTTATCGAATTTATCTATTTGTGATAATGTAAAAGCATCATGTTTTTCATCATCAGCACCGGCAAGATGTGAAAAAACCGAAGCTATTTTTAAATTGGGGTTTCTCTTTACTCTGGCTACAAGTTTATTTATGTCGTTAGATTCAAATCCAAGTCTATGCATGCCGGTATCAATTTTTATATGAATAGGGACAATGGAATCTGAAGCAAGTTCATCTTTAATAGTTTTTTCCAGTAACGACAATAATCTAAAACTATAAATTTCCGGTTCAAGGCGATATTTAATTATTCCACTAAATCCTTCCACTTCGGGGTTCATAACCATAATAGGTGTTACTATGCCTGCCTTACGCAATTCTATCCCTTCGTCAGCATAAGCAACTGCAAGATAATCAATATTATGAAACTGTAAAGCATTAGCTACTTCATAAGAACCACTACCATAAGAAAAAGCTTTAACTATTGCCATTACTTTTGTTTCGGGTTTTAATAAATTTCTAAAATAATTAAGATTATGAATTAATGAAGTAAGGTTTATTTCCATAACCGTTTCATGTACTTTTTGTTCAAGAACCTTCGATATACGTTCAAACTGAAATGGTCTTGCACCTTTCAACAATATAGTCTGATTTTGAAAGGAGGATATCTTTATATTATTTAGAAAAGTATCAGTATCGGGATAAAATTCACTTTCCAAATCAAAATAATGTTGATACTTACTGATAATGTTGCCAATACCTGTAATTCGTTTTATCCCTTTTTCCTTACATAAAGTCGCAACTTCACTGTATAATTCATCACTGTTGCACCTACTTTGTAAAATATCTGATAAAATAAGTGTTTTAGTATTGTGTTGTGTTTGTTGATTAAGAAAATCAAGAGCTATTGCAAGTGATTTTATATCTGAATTGTAACTGTCGTTTATTATGGAACAATTATTAATTCCCTCTTTCAGTTCCAATCGCATTGCGACAGGTGTTAGTTGCAGCATCCTTGAAGCAATAATATCATTTTCGTAATTTAGTTGCAACATTAAGCACCAACAATTTATAGCATTTTCTATTGAAGCATCATCAATAAAAGGTATTGTAATTTCAATATTTTTATTGTTGTAATATCCTTTTATAATAGTTGAAAATCTTGTTTTTTTTATATCAAGAATACTAAAATTGGCTGTCTTTGTTGTTTTGCTCCAGGTAAAAATATTTATTTTATTATTAAGATTATTGCTAATTATTCTTCTTTCAATATCAGAATAGTCAGAACAATAAATCAATGTATCGACATAATAAAATAATTTAAGTTTTTCATCAATTTTTTGATTAATATCACTGAAATTTATTGCGTGAGCCTGCCCAATATTAGTAAAAATCCCCAGAGTAGGCTTAATAATCTGTTGAAGATTTTGCATTTCGTCAGGTTCTGATATGCCAGCTTCAAAAATAGCAAGATTGTTATCTTGATTTATTTGCCATACAGATAAAGGTACTCCTGTTTGTGAATTAAAACTTTTAGGACTTCTTATTATATTATAATCCTCGTTAAGCAATTGATAAAGCCATTCTTTAATAATAGTTTTTCCATTACTTCCTGTAATACCAATAACAGGAATATTAAATTTATCTCTATGAAATGCAGCGAGTTTTTGTAATGCTTTAACAGTGTCGGGTACAATTATAAAAGAGGCTTTATCAAGCTTGGTGTTTAAATCTTTAACTTGTTCAACTACAAAAGCTTTTACCCCTTTTGAATATAATTCTTCTATATAATTATGTCCGTTATTTCTTTTACCTGTAATAGCAAAAAAAAGTGAACTGCCAGGATAAATCAACTGTCGACTATCAATAAGCAACTCTTTAATTTCAAGATTTTGTGAACAGGAACCCAAAATCTGTCCATTAACTATGTTTGCAATGTCAATAACACTATATTTAATTTTAGACATTTTTATACTGTTATTTATTATTGTTGGTTGAATTATTTTTGGAATTTTTTAAGGGGTTGGAACTGATTTTATTCCATGTTAATTTGTTTTTATAAATATCACAAGCAAGATAAATAGCGTTACGAAAAGAATCAGGTGAAGCTACATTTTTGCCCGCAATATCGTAAGCCGTTCCATGAGCCGGCGAAGTTCTAACTATTGGCAGTCCTGCTGTATAATTAACTCCATCTCCCTGCGAAAGTCCCTTAAAAGGTATCATTCCTTGATCATGGTACATAGCCAATACGGCATCATAATTCCTGTAATGCCCCATACCAAAAAAACCATCGGCAGAAAAAGGACCAATAGCAAGTATTCCAGAATTAAACGCTTTTTTAATTGCTGGTATTATAATATTTTTTTCTTCATCTCCAAGTAAACCTTCATCGCCTGCATGAGGATTTAATGATAATACAGCTATTTTGGGTTTTGTTATTGTAAAATCTTTGAGCAAAGAATCATTCATTGTTTTTAATTTCTTAAAAATAAGTTCAGAATTTAATTCATCCGGTATTCTGGCTACTGGACAATGTTCTGTAACAAAGCCAATTTTCATTGTATTACTCAGCATCAGCATAAGATAATCCGATACATTGTAACATTTTGCAAAATATTCAGTGTGACCATGAAAATTAAATTCTTCAGATTGAATATTGCTTTTATTAATTGGTAAAGTTACAATAGCATCTATTTTATTTTGTTGAGCATCATTAATTGCGAGTTTAAGAGCCATTAAAGATAATTTGCCTGCTATTTTAGTCGATTCTCCTATATCAATCTGGACCTCCTGATTAGTACAATTAATAATATGGGGACGTTTTGGATTTGCCATTTCAACTTGTCTAATTACATTTAAGGAAAAATCATTATACCCAAGCAACTTTCGATAATAATTAAATACTTTTAAAGAACCATATATAATAGGAGTACAGAAATCGAGTATTTTGGGTTCCATAAAAGTTTTTATTATCAACTCGTAACTAATACCGTTAATATCACCGTGTGTTATTCCAAGCCTTATTTTATTTTCCTTTTTAATGTTTTCTGTATTTTTTTCCATTTTATTTAAATGTTAATTATTGCAAAGATACTGTATTTTATTGGTAAAGGTTTAAGTTACAAATGCAACCTTTAATCTGTCTCGAAAAGTTTATAAATTTTATTATAATTACTTTACTTTTATCTACATTTTATATTAATTTATAGATAATACTTATTAACTCATTTTAATGAAAAAATAATTTAATGCAAAAATGACTTTGAGGAGTAATCTTAAATAGTGTCTGTCCATAAAGTCAAGAGTTTGTTTCAGAATGTTCGAGTTCGAGGTTTCGATAGCCTGAAAATCGGGAGTGTACTAAAGTACATAACTGATTTGAAGGGTGAGAATAACGATGAAATCGGACATTATGGACAAACTCTAAATAATAAAATTTAACAGATTTATTTATTCAAAATAGCTATAACATCTATGCCTCCTTTGACTTTCTGACCTAAATTAACTTTAACATCAGCATTTAGGGGCAAAAAAATATCCACTCTGCTACCAAATTTAATAAAACCAAGTTCAGAGCATTGTTCCATAATTTTACCTTCCTCTGCATAACAGACAATACGCTTTGCAACAGATCCTGCTATTTGCCTTATCAATAATTCATTATTCTGTTTATCCCTTATAACCACCGACATGTGTTCATTAAGTTCAGAAGATTTAGGATGTGAAGCTATAAAATATTTTCCTGGATGATATTTTTTGTAAATTATTGTACCAGTACATGGCACCCAGTTAATATGAGCATTGGCAAGTGACATAAATACTGATATTTGAATTCTTTCATTTTTAAAAAATTCTTTTTCATAAACTTTTTCAATAACAACAACTTTTCCATCGGCAGAACTTAAAAGAGCATTTTCTTTTTGTATAAAATTTCGTCTGGGAATTCTAAAAAAATAAATAATCATGAAGAGAGAGAATGCAATAATGATATAAATAATAAAATGAAAGCAAGTTTGAATAGGGAAAAATAAGTTAATAAGCAAAATAATTATTGCTGCAAGCATACAGGATATATTAACAAATTGACGGCCTTCACTGTGTAATTTCATAATAAATACTTTATATTAATAGAACAGAAAGTATAAATACATAAAAATTCCTGGCGCAGCCATTAAAGTGCTATCGAAGCGATCTAGAAAACCACCGTGACCAGGAAAAAAATTCCCAGAATCTTTAATTCCCTTATTTCTTTTAAATAAGGATTCGAGAAGATCTCCAAAATTTCCTAAAATCAATATTATTATGACAAATATATACCAAAAAAATTTAATCTGTAAAGAAAAAAAATACTGTAATATAAAAGCAGAACCTAAAGTAAATAAAGCACTCCCAATAAGTCCTTCCCATGTTTTGCCTGGAGAAATTTCAATACAAAGTTTATGTTTACCAAATATTTTCCCACTTACATAAGCCATTATATCATTAAGCCAGATTATTGCAAAAAAAACTATTAAGAAAAAATATTCAGGTAAATTGTTATTTGTTGATAGTTTTGGAAAAAAATTAAGTAAAGCATAAGGAATCACTGTATATAATAACGAAAAAATATAAAAAGAAATTAATGATATTGTATTATCTCTTTTCTTATAAAAAATTAAAATTATTATACTTATTAAAATTAAAGCAATAATAAAAATCAGGTATTTACCATTTATAGACAGCAGGTTTATTAATGCAAACGATAGATATATAAGAGTGGCAGAGATGTAAATAATGCTTTTATCAAACTTATGAAGAGTAACAGGAGAAAAATTCAAGAATTCTTTAAGTGTAAAAAGAGAAACAAATAAAAATAATGCTGTAAACAGCCATAGATTAAAATAAATAACTCCAATTATAATTAAAGCGAAGATGAGCCCTGTAATAGTACGAATAACAAAATTATTTTTTATTTTCTGCATTTTTAATAATTGTATTTGCTTTCATTACATCAGTTGACTGCACATACAGTTCAACATACCCAAACAGGTAAGAGGAATCCTGATTATTGACAATAACACAATCAATATTTTCTTCTTCGAGTAACATTTTCATCATTTCGACTTTGTAAAGCAATGGGGAAGAATAAAGCATTATCCAGTTATCCTTTTCCATTTTAAATCGTTTTAATATCGTCAATTAAAAAGACATATTGTTCGCGAGGCCCATGTACGCCGGTTACAAAAGTATTTTCTATTTCTGATGTACAGGAAGGACCTGTTATAATAGAAATCATAGAAGGAATATTTTGCCCATAACGATTTTTAATCCCAGCAAGAGCTTCTTTAATACCTGGAACTATTTGAGAACTGAATGCCAGAACAATATGTATATCAGAAAATACAGGTAAACGCCGCCCCGATTTCATTAATGAAGAAATAACAATACTTCCGAACCTTGAAATTAAAAACTCACAATAAGTAATACCAACATTCACTGATTGCAAATATCTTGCATCTTTAATAAAATCTATATTTGCAATAGTAAGAAAGGATTGAATCTCAGGATCAAAAGTGAAAATATTTGTAAGTTTTTTTTCATTTACCAGGGTTTTAATGTTAATCATAGCTGATTTTTCATCCGGGCAATAGACAAATTTTCCTCCAGCTTTTGTAAAAGCAGTTGCAAAGGCGATATCAGGGTTTTCATCTGGCTCGTTATATATAGATTTTTCATAATCTGCTTTTGGAAAAGGATTATCTATTTTATAGATAATAGCATCTCTTATCTTTTTAAGAATTTTTTCTTTTGTTGTCGACTCTTCCATTATTGCCCTGTATTTGGTTAATATTTTCAGAACCAGAATTATTTTCTATATTATTTTTATCATCAGGAGTATCGTTTATAATATTATCTTTTATTGTGCTTTCAGAGTCCTGTTTTTTTTCAGAAGTATTCAAATTGTTGTTAAAATGTATATTTTCTTCTTCATAAGGTCTTTTCCCGAAGATGGCTTCAAGGTCTTCTCTGAAAATAACTTCTTTTTCCAATAGTACTCTGGCAAGTTTAGTTACTTTTTCCTTATTTTCAGACAGGATGTTTTTAGCTCTTTGATAAGCACTTTCGACAATGTTGCTTATTTCTCTATCAATAATAACAGCTGTTCTTTCACTGTATGGTTTAGTAAAGGAATATTCGGATTGCCCGGTAGAATCATAATAACTTATATTGCCTATTTTAGAATTTAGACCGAAGTAAACTACCATTGAATAAGCCTGTTTAGTGACTTTTTCGAGGTCGTTTAAAGCACCTGTTGAAATTTTGCCGAAATTTATTTCTTCTGATGCTCTACCTCCAAGAGTAGCTGTTATTTCATCATACATTTGGTCAAAAGTAGTTATTTGTCTTTCTTCTGGAAGGTACCATGCAGCACCAAGAGCTTTACCACGTGGTACAATAGTAACTTTTATAAGAGGGCTGGCATATCTTAACAACCAGCTAACAGCAGCATGCCCTGCTTCGTGAAAAGCTATAACTTCTTTTTCGTGTGGGGAGATAATTTTATTTCGTTTTTCAAGTCCACCGACAATTCTATCTATTGCATCCAGAAAATCCTGTTTTTCGACTATTGTTTTATTTTTACGTGCGGCGATAAGAGCGGCTTCGTTACAAACATTCGCAATATCGGCTCCAGAAAAACCGGGAGTCTGTTTAGCAAGAAAAGAAGGGTCAACGTCTTTTGCAAGTTTAATAGGTCTGATATGAACTTCAAAAATAGCCTTTCTTTCCTCAATGTCAGGAAGCTCAACGTGTATGGTCCTGTCAAATCGCCCGGCTCTTAATAAGGCTCTATCAAGTATATCGGCTCTATTGGTAGCAGCAAGAATAATAACTCCCTGATTGCTTGCAAAACCATCCATTTCAGTAAGCAATTGATTAAGAGTGTTTTCTCTTTCATCATTAGCACCTGTTATAGGATTTTTGCCTCTCGCACGCCCAATAGCATCAATTTCATCAATAAAAACTATGCATGGAGCTTTTTCTTTTGCTTGTTTAAATAAATCTCTTACCCTTGATGCACCAACGCCAACAAACATTTCTACAAAATCTGACCCCGACAGAGAGAAAAAAGGAACTTTGGCCTCGCCAGCAACGGCTTTTGCCAGTAATGTTTTACCTGTACCCGGAGGTCCTACCAGTAAAGCTCCCTTTGGAATTTTACCTCCCAGTGCTGTGTATTTCTGAGGATTTTTCAAAAAATCTACTATTTCTATTATTTCTACTTTGGCTTCTTCAAGACCTGCAACATCTTTAAAAGTAACATTTGGACTTGAATTTTTATCAAAAAGTTGAGCTTTTGATTTGCCAACGTTAAAAATTTGACCCCCCGTTGAATTCTTACTAATTCTAATAAAGAAAATCCATATACCTAATAGGATTAATATTGGTAAAATCCAACCGAGAATTTCACCACCCCAGTTTTTACGTGTTTCATATTCTACACTCACAATCCTGTGATTTGCCAGTATTTTTGCTTTTTCCTCCGGCGTTTTTCCAATAGTATCTTTTTTTAAAATCTCTAATTGAACATTATAAACCTTGTCTTCAAAATTTTCTACTGAACCTATTTCAAAAGTATAATGAGGACCAGGATTTACCGTCTGACCAAAACCCCTGGTATTGACGTCTTTAAAAACAGTATCTTTTAAAGCTTCTTTGGTTAAAAATATTTCAGCTCGTTCACGATTAACAACAATAATTTTTTCAACTGCCCCTTTTTCAAGCATTTTATTTTGAAATTCAATCCATGTTGTCTTTTTAACACTGTCGCCCCAATTAAAAAATTGAATTCCTAATAATACTAACGCCAGAAGCCCATAAATCCAATAAAAACTTGATGTTTTTTTCTTTTGATCATCAGGTTTCTGATTGTTTTGCTTATTAGATTGCTTTTTTTCTTGATTCATAATAAAAATTTGCTTTTTAATCTATACATCAAAATATTCAATAACCCCATCAGCCCATAATTTCTCAAGTTGATAAAAATTTCTGGCTTTGGATTGAAAAATATGAATAACAATATCTATATAATCAAGCAAAATCCATTCGGCATTTTCAAATCCTTCTATATGCCATGGCTTTTCTCCCGTG
>JAKIYJ010000039.1 GCA_022708585.1 Bacteroidota bacterium | reverse complement strand
GGGCAAGAAGGGTTTACCTGTTTGAGCGAACGAAGTGAGCGAGTTTGTAAACCCTAAAAGGGGGTTGCGTAGTTTTATCAAATCATTTCCACAGCGGTGATTTTTCTTTTCGCACTTTTCTTTGTATAGTAGACAAAGAAAAGTGCATATATTTTTTGATAAAATTATCAATTTTATAGATTAATTAATTAAAAATATAGATAAAATTAATTAGAATAAAATTAACTATTTACAATAATGAAATTTATACAAACCTTTAAAATACTTTGCAATCTCTCGTCCTCGTTACAAACGAGGACGAGAAGGTTTTTTAACAACATGTTTTTTAACAACATTATTTTAAAATAGAGCCTTAATCATTATAGATAAAATTTTTAAATAAATGTTGTAGAATAAAATAAACACAACTTATTTCGTTTTAATATCTGCTGAATTCTATATACAAATGAATAAATATTGTTTTCTGTTAATATTTTTTATGACGATTTTAAATTTGAATTTGCACGGTCAAAATCAAACAAAAAATAATTGCCCTGAAAATGTTAATAAAAAGGCAAATAAACAATATGAATCTGCACTAAACTACTATAAATCCGGTAACTATTCAGAATCTAACAGAATATTGAAAATCCTTATTGACAATGAACCATTATATGCAGATGCTTATTACCTACTTGGAATGATTAACATTAAAAGAAAAGACTATAATATTAATGCAGCCGAAAAATATTTTCAACAATTAATTGAAATATGCCCTTCGTATGATGCCTACCCTTATTTTTATTTAGGTCAAATTGCTTTTGGCAGAGAAGATTGGGTTAATGCTGCCAGTAATTTTAAAAAATTTATCCAGACAGTAGATATGGATAAACCCGATTCTAAACTTGATAAAGATTATAAAGAAGCCGAAATGATGCTTAAATATGCTACTTTTTATGATAAAATGAAAAATAATCCTGTCCCTTTTAACCCTAAACAGGTTAAAGGTATCTGCACCGCTCTTGATGAATACCTCGCCATTATTACTGCCGATAATTCATTGGCTTTTTATACACGAAGAGTTGAAATTAACAAAAATAATAAATCTACTGCTTTTACAGAAGATGGACCAACACATAAGGAGATTTTTTATTGTAGCGAAAAAGAAAAAGATGGATTTACAACAGGAAAGCCTATGCCTTATCCATTTAATAGATTTGAAAATGAAGGCGGTGCTACTCTGACTATTGATAATAAAGAATTATATTATACTGTATGCCAGTGGACAAATAATAAAAGTTATTATAACTGCGATATTTATTACTCAAAATTTATTGATGGTTATTGGACAGATATAGTTCCACTTGACAAAAATATTAATACTGATAATTATTGGGATTCACAACCCAGTATTTCGTCTGATGGAAAAACATTGTATTTTGCAAGTGACAGACCAGGTGGCTACGGAGGACTCGACCTTTATATGAGCCATAAAAATGATAAAGGAGAATGGTCACCTGCTGTAAATATGGGACCTGTTATAAATACTGCTGGGCATGAAAAATCACCTTTTATTCATACTGATAATCAAACATTATATTTCTCATCTTCCGACAGAACTGATCCCGCAACTGGTGAAATTTTTTATGGCCATCAGGGACTGGGAGGATACGATATATTTTATTCCCGAAAAAATGATAAAGGAGAATGGACTACTCCAGTTAATATAGGTTATCCTATCAATTCTTCTGCCGACGACCTGAGTTTTTTTGTAAGTACAGATGGTAAAACAGGCTATTATTCTTCAAATAAATTGAAGAAAGACCAGGAAGACTGGGACCTCTACTCTTTCGATTTATATAAAGAAGCACAACCCGAAAAAATTCTTTTTATTAAAGGTGAACTTAAAGATGAAAAAACTCACGAAACTGTTAATGCTAAAATTGAACTAAAAAATGTTGAAACTAAAAAAATTACACTCGTTCCTGTTGATTCAATATCTGGCGAATATGTCGCCGCTGTTTTGTTTCGTAATGACTACGTTATGACTGTCAAAAAAAATAATTATGCCTATGAATCTAAATATATAAGCAAAGAAGATACTGCTTTTGAAAAACCTGCTGTCGTTGATGTTGAAATAAAACCAATAGAAGTAGGAACTTCTTATAAACTTAATGATATTTATTTCCCCTTTAATTCATCTGAACTTACTCCAAACTCTCTTTTTATCCTTGATGAATTTGCTGAATTCCTTGACGAAAATCCTTCTATAACAATTGCTATCCATGGACATACTGATGACATTGGAAGCGAAGAAAGCAACCAGATACTTTCTGAAAATAGAGCAAAATCTGTTTACGATTATTTAATAAATAAAGGGATTTCATCAAAACGAATGATATATAAAGGCTTTGGTGAATTAAAACCACTTGCTCCAAATACAACAGAAGAAGGCAGATCTAAAAACAGAAGAACAGAATTCGTTATACTAAGTAAATGAAATTTGAACCCACTACTATAAATCTAAAAGTTAAATTATAATTTAATTTTATCTATGTTTTTAATTGATTTATCTACTAAATTAATAATTTTATAAAAATAATTATGCTCTTTTCTTTGTATAGCAGACAAGTTATTCGTCTAAAATTAGAAAAATAATTAGATATATCTATATTTAGTGCAAGATAATAAATGAGAAATAACCTGTCCATAATTTTAATATTAGCCGTTTGATGAATTATAAAATTTTTTGTACCTTTACAAAAAATAAACCTTACCAAAAAGGTACGGTTATATACCCAAAATCTATGGATAATCTTACTTTTGGTACGGTTATAAACGAGTTATGCAAAATAAGAAAAAAATAAATACATTTGTAAAAATTATTTAAGTGAAAACAATAGGACACCATACTGTTGAGAATAGAAACACATTCAATTATATCAAACAGAATGGACCTTTTCAAACTATGGATAAAAATCCATATTTAGGAAAGGGTTTTTATTTCTGGGACAATAATTATTATTTTGCAAAAGTTTGGGGTAATACCCGTTATAATGGTAATTATGTAATTTGTCAAGCTACATTGCATTTGGATAATGAGATATTTCTTGATTTAGTAGGAAATAGAGAGAATATAATGTATTTTGAGAAATTAATAAAAAAACTTAATAGAGAAAATTGGCCAATTGGTAAATTCATCGAATTTTTAAAGGGAAAGGAGTTAGATGAAAAATTTAAAGGAATTTTCCCTTTTAAGGCTATTAGAGCATTAGATTACGATAAAGATAATTTTAAAAAGTATAAATTTGCCGAAGGTAAATCTGGATATACAAGTTTACGCCCAGTATTTATTATTTGCTTATTTGAGAAAACTGAATTACTTTTGTCAGACTTTAAAATCATCTATCCGATAATAAAGAAACGAAAATGAAAGCACATTTAAAAAAATCGTTAGAGCTACTTGATAAGTACTTAAATGAAACCCCAAAGCATATTATAGATGAAGAACTTTCATTCTTTGATAAATTGGATTATGAGGGAATATCATTTAATAAGTATATCGAATTGTTTAATATTGATACATTTGATCAATTCGACGTTGAATTTGTAAAACCAGAATCGTTAGATGATTTTGAGATTGATTCAGAGTGGATAAGCGTTTTTAGTTCTTATGAAAATGAAGTAATTTATTTGCATAAAAAGTATATAGACATTAAACATAAAAGTTATACTCATGTTCCGTATTTTACCAATCAATATAAATTAGATAATGCAGCATAATGGAAAAACCATCTATTCAAATAGCTTTTAAATTAGTATCAACTCAAGTTGTTGACATTAACTATCACGTAGTTGAAATACTTAATAAAGGAATTTCTGAAAAACTTGATTTAAGTATTGGGCATAAAGTGTTATTTTCACCTGAACAAGAGAATAATTTCATCGTTGAATTTTTTGCAGAATTGAAAAATAAAAAAAAGACAATAGAAATAAATATAAAATATATTGCTTTTTTTCAAACAAGGGAAAAAATAACGGAAGATTTTAGAAATTCAAACTTTATTCACATAAATGCACCCGCAATTGCTTTTCCGTATCTTAGAAGTTTTATTTCCACTCTAACAATAAATGCTGGAATTGACCCTATAATCCTTCCAACATTCAATTTTTCTAAGGCAAAACCGAAAGGGGAAAAAGAAAAATAACTTACTTTGCATAACAAGCAGTATAAAAAATTGCAGGGATAGTAGGTTATTCAAAGGTTGTAGCCGCTCTAACTATTGTGTAACTTGACAGGTAATCGCCCGCAATCAGCAACTTGTCATATCCGTCAACCGTTATGACAAATAAAGAAACTGTTGAAAGGAATATAGGTTTAACCATTGATTTTGTAAACTATTTGATAGATAATCCGAATACGGCAGAAAATTTACGCCTTCTCGTCCTCGTTTGTAACGAGGACGTAACTACTATCCTAACACCTCCTCGTCCTCGTTTGCAACGAGGACGAGAGATTGCAAAGTTGTTTTAAAGGTTTGTATAAATTTCATTATTGTAAATAGTTAATTTTATTCTAATTAATTTTATCTATATTTTTAACTAATTTATATACTAAATTAATTTATTTATTTTATCAAAAAAAATAATTCAAGATAAAAATGAGTTTCAGAGCGGGTTCTTGTATATTATTTACATATATCATTAACACCTTCGTTTTAACAAGGTGAAAAAACATACAACATATTCTGTGCGTTTGAATAGACTGGAAAATTATTATCAAGAAAAAACAAAATAAAATGGAATAATATATAATTTAGCATTTATAAAATTATATAAACAGTTGATTAATCTCATATTTTTTAATACAGTAATTTTTGATAATGCCAACAGGATTAAAGATAATTGTAAAGATAAAGAGATAAGAGGTATAATAATTAGAAACTAATATGATAAAATAATTAAAAAAATCACAAACAAAATGCGATATATTTACAATACATATAAATTAATTACAAATATGTTAATAAAAACAGTTGATAAAAGTAGAAAATCCTGTATTAATATTTTGATATTGATTTTCATATTTTTTTCAAACACTTTATATTCACAAAAATATGTTTTATACATAAATAGTCCTCTTGATAGCGGTGCCGTTGTTAAGGTGCTTGCTTATGATTATTTTAAAAGCGATACAGCAGGTATTTTTAAACTTAACAACAAGGGCTGTGGCACTTTTATTCATAATTATCAGGGTTTTTCGCTAATTTATATTGGGCATAACAAACAATTTCCTCTTATTTTACAAGGGGCATCAAACACCTTAAAAATAAATCCCCAAAATGGAATGCCAGAATTTGTTAACGATAAGGAAAATGATTTTTTGTACAGACATCTTATTCAGAGAGATCAGATATATAGAAAAGAAATGGCTGTTAATGAATCGTTCAAATTTTTTAACGAAGATGATCCTTTTTATCCAGAACTTGTTGCCGAGAAAACAAGACTTGAATTATTAGAGCAATCGTATAATAAAAGTCTTTACGACAGCAGTGGACTTTTTTCAGCCACCTTGTTACTTGCCCGAGAATTGATGGAAACTAGCTATGGTATCAGAACACAGGCTGAATTAAATAACAGAAAGGCGGCTTTTCTTGAATTTATAAAGGCAAATTTAAAGACACTTAGGCATAGCGATATGCTGCAACAATTGGCTCGCCAGTATGTTATGATGAATGAGTACATTTCAGGAAACCAATATAATGATTATGATCAAATTATTAAAGATATTGATGACTGGATAAAATATTTTGGAAAACATATTGGAAATAAGGAAACAGTCGAATTTTTTATGAATTTTTATGCTGGGCGTTCAATGTTTAGTATGGCAGGGAAAATTGCCAATCGTTATCCAGAAGTAATTATATGTAAGGTTAAACTAAAAAAAATTAAAACAAAAGGGCAAACTTTTTCCGAACTTGATGTTAAATTATCAAAAGGCAGTGATAATAGTGTAAAACTAAAGAATATTCCATCAACGCATAAAATTTTATATTTTTATAAAGATGATTGCATAGCTTCGCTCGTGCAAAATGTTATGCTGTACAGGTATATAAGCAGTAAAACATATAATATTCCTGCAATTACAGTATTCCAGGAAGGTGCTGCCAGTAAAAATATTGAATTATTAGGAAAAATAAGTCCAGGAGTTTTCCATTATACTGAAAATAATGCAGCTTTTAAACTTGCTCATATAAAAAAAACACCTTATTATATATTATTAGACGGTGAAAATAAAAAAGAAAAGAAGTTCGATAATTTTGAAAAATTAAAAATATATATTGAAAAAAAATTGGGAAAATAACTATGAAATACAAAATTTTATTCTGGGTAAGTATTTGCTTTTGTTTTGTTTATTCAACAAAAGCCCAGAAGGAGATTATAATGGAGTTTAATAATTTCGATGATTTTGCCGCTTCGGCTGAATTAACTGTATGGAAAAATGGAGAAGAATTTATACTATTGAAAGATACTGTCATTAATAATCGAATAATTTTTAATGTTCCAGATTCTGTTAACCCAGGTATGTTTAATGTAAAGTTTTATGGCAATTTACCTTTAAATGAAATAAGAATTATATACGATGGTAAAAATCAGACTGTTATTTTATATGCCATATCTGATATGTTTAAAATTTCTGTCAAGGGCGGAGGTGAAACTGAAAAATATTACACAGCAAAGAATTTAAGTGATTCATTATTGCAAAGGATAATAAATTTTCAACATTTGCTTAATAATTATAATAGAGAAGAAGAATTTGCCAAAACAATACTTAACTGCATAAATAAGGAAATTAAGATGATTGATAATATTTATAGAGAGCAGAATGAGATTCATAAAGGCAGTATGTTTTTGTCTTACTTCAATGCAGAAAGAAATTTTATTCCTGATATAGGCGATTCAAAAGATAATATAGTAGCAAAAGCTATTGAACATTATTTTGATTTTTTTGATCCTCTGGATACTTTACTATGGAATAGTTATTTGATTGTTTCTAAAACAGAAAATTTTTTGACTTTGGCTCTTAAAAATACGGAAGGGACAAGGGAAGAAAACATTAAAAAGGCGGTTGACAATTATATGAACAGGATAATTTCATCAGACAGGGCTGTTAACACAATTGCCAATATTATGCGAAAGTGGTTGAATAAATACGGTTTTGAAACCATAATGGAATACATAGATATTCAATATCTTTCTGCACAATGTGATGCAGGTCAGGATTTTAATCTTCAAGACAGGCTGGAAGCATATAAAAGACTTGCTCCAGGGAAAACGGCTCCTGAAATTACATGGATGGGTTTTGACAAAAACATTTATATGCTTTCAAAATTACAGGCTAATAAAAAAATCATAATATTCTGGGCTACCTGGTGCCCTAATTGTAAGGAATTATTACCAAAAATATATAAATATTTAAGTGATAAACCAGATATAAAAGTTGTTGCTATTGCCTTGGATGAAAGTAAAAAGCCATGGGAAGATATTATCAAATCATTTTCGGGATGGTATCATTTAAGAGCAGTTGAAAAGTGGCAGGATGAAACAGTTAAAACTTATGCCGTTTCGGCTACTCCTGTGATATACATTATAGACAGTTCAAATAAAATTCAAAAAAAAGTAAGCAACTGGGATGATTTTATTTTGGAAATTAATAAATAATGAGAGTTAAAAAAATCTTAGTGTAATAATTTCACCTGTCAGAAAAATCAATGCAAGTACTACAAATAATTTCCATAATTTAATTCCGTTTCTTATATCTATCAAGGTTTGTGTAAGGTCTTTTTTAGCAGGTTCTATCACTTTAAATGTTTTTAAATTATATTTATTGATTGCTTTTGTTAATTCGGAAGGAGAATAATATTCAAGTAATGATTCCCTTCTGTCGTAATTAAAAGCCAGTCCACATATCGTATCTTTATCAAGCAATACATCATAGTTTCCTGCTTCTTTTACCTGTCCATAAGTTGAAATATTAATATTACCAATACTTTCAACAATGCCAGGGATAATCTCAAAGTCTCCATTTATTTTTTTTAGTCTAAAAACCATATCTGTACCCTGAATATTCCCTTTTAAAGGAATAATTTCTTCTTTTGCAGTATAATAATACAATTTACGCTCAGGTTCTACTGTCAAAGCCATACGGTACATAACAGGAACAAAAATAGCATGACGGGCAAAATTGCTGGCATCACGGTTAAGAGGTACAGCAGATAAATATACTTTCCCGGATCCATAAGATTGAACACTTAAAAAACTTTCTCCATTTTGCATTTTTAATAAACATTCTCTGTTAGATTTAACATTTTTTGTCAATGGATAGTAAAAGTTTGCAATGGGCAAATTAATATTGTCGGGTATTTTTTCAAAAACATCATTAAATAAAGGATGCTGAAGATTAATTTCAACAACTTTTGTATTGGCAGTATCAACTTTCAGATAATTATCGAATTCCATCAAATTTAAAAATTCATTATATGAGTTTAAATCAGCATTTAAAGAAGGGAATATAGCCAAAGAGCCACCGTTGTCAACAAATTTTTTAAGATCTTGTGCCAGTCCCGAAGGGATGCGTTGTATTTCGTTTAATATTATTAAATTACAGTTCGGAAACAAAGAATAGTTAATTTTATTTTCGGAGCATTCATTATATAAAAATGTAGAATCATTGCCAAAAAGTGATTTAATATAGTTAGTTGCATTTTCTCCATAAATATTTAAAACAGGTATGGTCTTATTGACATTGAGGCAGAAATAAAGTTTATCATCATAGTTAACAGGAGAATCGGCTATTTCTAAACAGGCGTGTTGAATTCCGGGTTTATCTATTGTGAAAACTAATTTTATTTCGGATGAGCTGTTTGCATCAATATCAACACTGGCGACGGCTTTTTTAAAACCATTTATAGTCAAATTAACTGGGATTTTTTCCAGGTCAACATTTGAAATATTTTTTATAACAACCGACATTTCTATGTTTTGCTGTATTTGAGTTACAGGAGAGTGAAGCCAAACAGTGTCTATGTATATATTTGCAATTTCTTGTGGAACAAGAGGTATAACAAAAATGCCACAGGTAGTATCTGAAACAAGGTTTTGAAAATCACAAACAGACTTTTGAAAATCGGATACAAGAAATATAAATTTATTGGTATTTTTATCCATATTTTGAAAAAGTTCTTTTTGTCTTTGTAATATTTCAGACATAGAACGTACAGAAGAAGACAGGTTTATATTTTCAATCATTTCTGTGAATTCATCTTTGTTTACCCATCGTTGATGAATTCCTTCAAAATCGTTGGTTGTAACAGCAAACAAGTCAGATGTTTTAAATGTTGATACTATTTCAACAGCCTTTTTTTTGGCTTCTTCTATTAAATTATCATTGATAGAACCGGATTCCATACTAAATGAATTATCAATATAAACAGCCACGGCTGAAGAAGCACCCGAAAATTTGGTGCTTGTTGTTTTATCTTTAATAACTGGTTGCGCAAAAGCTATAATTAAACAAGTAAATGCCAGCAACCTGAAAATTAAAACCAGCAAATGTTTTAACTTGCTTTCATGACGAGTTTGTTGAGTAAACTCCTCCAGCAATTTTACATTGGTAAACCATACTTTCTTAAATTTTCTGAAGTTAAACAGATGTATAATAAGAGGGATTGCCAATGCAAATAGCCCAAATAGAAAAAATGGATTTACAAATTGCATATTTTGTTACTTTGTGCAAAAGTAATTATTAATATGATATTGAATATACAGTATAATTAGAGTTTGTCCATAATGTCCGATTTCATCGTTATTCTCAGCCTTCAAATCAGTTATGTACTTTAGTACACTCCCGATTTTCAGGCTATCGAAACCTCGAACATTCTGAAACAAACTCTTGACTTTATGGACAGACATTTTTAAATATCTTTCGGATTTAATATGGCAAGAAGAGATAAACAGAATTAAATTCAAAAAGAAATAACCAGTATAATCTTTGAGCCACACCTTCTCGTCCTCGTTTGTAACGAGGACG
>JAKIYJ010000038.1 GCA_022708585.1 Bacteroidota bacterium | reverse complement strand
AGCAATTGGCAAGTTTTGTACAAACAGAATTACATATATACGGCAGTAGTATGCTTGGTATGTATAAGCCCGAAACTGAATTAATTTCAGCTATTCCTCAAACTGATATTTATTCCAATTATCTTGGCAAAAAACATTTTACAGGCAGTAACCATCTCGGCAACACTATTGCTGTTTTCAGCGATATTAAATACCAATCCGACTATAATAATGACAATATTGTCGATAATTATACCGCCGATTTATTATCTGCAAACGACTACGCCCCCTTCGGTGGCTTACTGACCGAAAGAACCTTTAACAAAGGCACATTCCCCAACACTTTCAACGGCAAACGCGACGACCCCGAACTCGCCGACTGGCAAGACTACGGAATGAGGATGTACAGCCCGTGGGCAAGGAGGTTTCCGACGGTGGATCCTATTGCGAAGGCTTATCCCTGGTATACACCGTATCAATTTGCTGGGAATAAGCCAATATGGGCGGTTGATTTAGATGGTCTCGAAGATATTGTATATATCTATATTATGCAGGGTAAGGAAAAAACTTTACTTCAAAAAATTGATTATAATCAAACTTCAGAAGGAACTGGGCCACTTGGTCATGGTACTTATACAGCTATTATTAGTGCTAATGGTGTTACATTTTCAGAAACATTTTTTTCAACAAAAAGTAATTCTATCTCATCTTTTAGCGGATCAAATATAAAAAGAAAAAATTACCCAAATGTTGAGACTAGATTAAATGCTAGATTAATAGAAAAAACTGTTGAAAACGCCTTAGAAAATATAGGTTTTAATCGTAACGAATTAGAAAAAGATGTTATAGTTCTTGATACAGATCAACCTGGTTTTGTGGGAAAATTTGCTTCATTTAGGGAAGGTACTGCAAATAAATATACTAAGAATTGGACTGAAAGAAATTTTTCATCACCACATAAAAGTACAAAAGCAAAAGGGTCTGGTTTGCTAGGAAAAACGACATTAGAATTAAAATATTATAATGGTGAGTCATCAAGTAACGATAATGTACCTAATCATATCGGATTTACACAATATTCAGGTAGTTTAACTGGGTATATCTCACATATTTTGGAATCTATTGATGCTATTAGCGGTACTAATACTGGAGCGGAAAATGCAAAAGCCTATAAATCAGATTATGAAGACAAATAATGAAAACAAATAATTGTATTCCAAGTTTAAAATATACTTTTATTGTATTTTCTACATTTGCAATATTTAATCTATTGATTTATATTTTTATAATTTTATTTTTAAATAACATAATAGTCAATATTCCTTTTGTTTTTGTAATAACCAGCTCATTTGTTTTTTGTTTGTTTTTCTTTCTTTTTTTATTATTAGTAAAGCCTATTATCGTAAATGTTGTTTTATATCCAACCGTAATTCTTCTTTTTAAAATTGTTTTATTGTATATACTTGGTTATACTCTCGAAACTGCAGATTTTTTTATTATTTTTTCTGAAAATTTATCTTTATTATTTTTTGTTTTTCAATATTACATTCAAGAGTTAGGTATTCAGTCTGAAAAAATTGAAATCTTTTTACATTTTTTTATTATGTTTCTTTTTCAAATTTCAATTTTATATTTATCATACAAAATTTATAAAAGATGGTATGCAACTCAAGTTTAAACCCAAATCCGTGTCAATAGAGAATTAAATTTCGATTTTATATAATACAATACGTTGATATATATTATTTTATTAACACCATTTTCTAATGACGGTCATTAGAAAAATATACTATTGATGGATTTGGGTTAAAAATATAGATAAATTTTATTATAATTAGATTTATCAATTTTTCGGAGTGGGTTCAATTTTAGAATTTTAAAATAATTAGCATCTCAAATTTATTTTCAACCAATTTTTTTTATTATCAAATTTTTTATTATCTTTACAGAGTAAATTTATTTAAAAGTGAGAACAGGGAATATTATTTTATTTTTTATAATTATGGTATCTTTTAATTCTGCATGTTCACAAAATGCTGGTAATAGCAAAAAAGACCGTTTACCAGCTGTTGCAGGACAGTTTTATCCTGCTGATTCATCTACCCTTAGAAAAAATGTAACTGATTTATTTTCCAGGGCTGTTGTTCCCAAAATCGACAATGTTGTTGCTGTTATAGTTCCCCATGCAGGATATGTGTATTCGGGGCAGGTTGCCGCTTCTGCATTTAATCAAATTGATAAAGATAAATCCTATAAAACAATTTTTATTATTGGAACAAGTCACAAAATGACATTCGATGGTGCTGCAATTTATAATTCCGGTGATTTTATCACTCCTTTGGGTAAAGTTAGTGTTGATACAGATTTATCTACCGAACTTATCAAAAGACACAATTGTTTTATTGTCAAAGACGAAGCCCATCTTTATGAACATTGTCTTGAAGTACAATTACCTTTTTTACAGGTTCATTTAAAAAAACCTTTCAAAATTGTACCTATAATTATTGCTACTTCATCTATTAATACGATTAAGAAAATTTCTGATGCCTTAAAAGATTTTTTGACTTCTGAAAATTTGTTTGTTATAAGTACCGATTTTTCTCATTATCCTTCTTACAAAGATGCTTGTTCAGTTGACAGCACTACTGCAAAATCTATTATTTCGAATAATGCTGAAACTTTTTTGTCTGAGATTCAAAAATATGATAATTATAAAATACCGAATTTATCGACTAAAATTTGCGGTTGGAGTTCTGTTTTAGCATTATTGAATATTACAGATAATAATCCAAATTTTGTTTATCATACTGTTCAATATATGAATTCAGGTGATGTTTCTGGTGATAAAAGCAGTGTTGTAGGCTATTGGGCAATAGCCATTTCATCAAATAAATCAAAAAATGAAAAAAATTCTTTATTTTCGGAAGAAGATAAAAAAATGTTGTTAAAAATAGCACGTAATACACTTGAATCTTATATTATTAATAAAAGATTCCCTGACATTAATACTGATAATTTTTCTGAAAAACTTTTTGAAAAATATGGAGTTTTTGTTACACTTCATAAAAACGGAGAACTTAGAGGCTGTATAGGTAGATTTTCAGCACAAGGTCCAGTTTATGAAACTGTACGCGATATGACGATATCTGCTGCTACACAGGATCCAAGATTTTTACCTGTTACAAAAGACGAGATTAAAGACATTGATATTGAGATATCAGTGCTTACACCTTTGAAAAAAATAACTTCACCCGATGAAATTGAATTAGGGAAACATGGAATTTATATGAGTCTCAATGGTATGTCAGGGACATTTTTACCACAGGTTGCAAAAGAAACCGGTTGGGATAAGGAAGAATTTTTAGGGCATTGTGCCAGAGACAAAGCCGGTATCGGCTGGAACGGATGGAAAAAAGCCGATTTATATACTTATGAGGCTATTGTTTTTGGCGAAAAGGACTTTAAATAATAAAAACATACAGTATGTCATAATCCACAGGCTTTTTATAAGATGGAATTTATAAGAAACCCAATTTCTTAATATTCGTTCTAAATTGCTATTTTATTACTTTTGTAAAAAAATAATTTACTATGGATATTTATAATATAATAAACAATCATCGCTCTATACGAAAATACAAAAGTGATAACATACCAGATGATGTTATGTCAAGAATTCTTAATGCAGGTTTTAGAGCTTCAAATACAGGGAATATGCAACTTTACAGCATAATTGTTACCAGAGATAAAGGATTAAAAGAATCATTATGGGACATTCATTTAAAGCAAAATATGGTTTTAGAAGCTCCTGTTATTCTGACTTTTGTGGCAGATATCAATAGATTTAACAAATGGTGTGAGCAAAGAGGAGCCGAGCCTTGTTATGATAATTTTCTCTGGTTCTATAATGCAACAATTGATGCTGTTTTAGCTTCGCAAAATATATCTGTTGCTGCCGAAGCCGAAGGACTTGGAATATGTTATCTTGGCACAACTACTTATCAGGCTCAAAAAATCATTGATTTGTTGAAACTTCCCAAAGGAGTGGTGCCAGTTACAACACTTGTTAT
Source organism: Bacteroidota bacterium (assembly GCA_022708585.1). Taxonomy (GTDB): domain Bacteria; phylum Bacteroidota; class Bacteroidia; order Bacteroidales; family JAKIYJ01; genus JAKIYJ01. The sequence goes on along the minus strand of JAKIYJ010000038.1, from coordinate 6,205 downwards.
TGGATATCCTGATGAAACCCCTCCTTTAACCGACAGACTCCCTGAAAATGGAATTATCCACTACGAAGTTTATAAGGATTATTCTAATAATGATATTGATGAAATTTATCAAACAAAGGAAAATTTACAAGAAACCGCAATTCTTATAAAAGAAAATAAATTACCCAATCTTGCCAGAATTTTTACAGATAAAAGATACCCTAAAAATGATAATTTGTTTTTTTCACAAGACTATCTTAAAGTAATAGAAAAGCAAGGGTTTATGAATAATGAATAACTTTTTGCACAATTTTATCAGGCTTTTAGCCAGACATTTTTTACTTCCTATTCAGAGACAGATTCTAATAATTTTTGATAAAATTGTTTTAGGTTTTACATAAATTTATGATTTTTGTAAATTTATATAAAATAAATGTTACTGTAACAATTTGACATAGCAAGCAATAGAATCATTATATTTAATATAAAAATCTTTATTTTTTTGTATATAAACATCTTAAAAAAGTGGACATAAATTTCATAAATAGGCACAAAAAACAGGAAAAGAAATAATATATTAAAGAATTCAAGATAATCGGAATTTATAGAAGTGTATAAAATACAGGAAAAGGGCATAGCGAAGTAATAATGAAGATGCAATGGAATATGGGTAGACAAAGTTTAATCCTGGAATTAATGATTTTTAATCATTAATTTGAATAAGTATGAGGAAACAAAATTTTTGAACAACTCTGAATTATCTTGCAGCGTCAAATCTTAAACATAGTCTGTCAGTAAACTTTGGTGAAGTTGGTTTAACATATAGAAGAATAGTCTTATAATTTGTGTCAAGTATCAAATATATGGAATATCAGCAAAAGCCAGAATCAAGTTTGATTTTATTTCATATATGTGTAAAACACTCCTTAACATTATATCACATAAGTTAAAATTTGCTGTTTATCATGCTGTAATATTTTTGTTGTTAAAATATAAATACGAAAATCAATAATATTATCAGTTGCGAGGTTGTTGTTTTTTTATCTATATTTTTAATACAATTTAGAACGTTTTACCAAAAAAGGCAATAAAATCTGATTAAACCCCTTATTAATATCAGCTTCAACGAAATCAATATGATACTGACCGCATTTTAATTTAAGTTCTTCTTTATATCTGGAAATTTTAGATTTAAAAGCATTTTTGACTTCGTAAGGATAGATTTTAACTTCTTTTTTAGTCTCCATATCAACAAATTTCATTGGTTTATTTTCAAATTCTAAATTAAATTCTTTTGAATAATCAGCAACATGAAATAATATAACCTCATGTTTATTATATTTTAAATGTTGAAGAGCGGAGAATATTTCATTTTGATCAGGATTTGAATCGAACATATCGCTGAATAAAATTATGAGAGATCTTTTATGGATTTTTTCAGCTATTTCGTGCAAAACTTTTATTGAATCAGTTTTCTTATTATTTTCAGGATTATATGGCAAAAGTAGTTTTTCCAGTTCAGTGAACAAGAATTTATGATGCACCGAGTTTGATTTGGCTTCGGTATGTAATTCAGTTTGTTCGGAAAAAACAGTCAGTCCAGCCGCATCTCTTTGCTTGCGTAATAAATAAAGTAAGACAGCTGCTGCATAGACTGCGAAATACAATTTATTAGGATTATCAATAGACAGATTATTTTTAACGGGGAAATACATTGAAGAAGAATTATCAATAATGATTTGGCATCTAAGATTTGTTTCCTCTTCAAATTTTTTTACAAATAATTTATCAGTACGGGCAAATAATTTCCAATCTATAAATCTTGTAGATTCGCCCTGGTTATAAAGTCTGTGTTCTGCAAATTCTACAGAGAAACCATGAAAAGGGCTTTTATGCAAACCAATAATAAATCCTTCAACAGTTTGTTTTGCAAAAAAGTCAAGATACCCATATTGTTGCAGGTCATTTTGATTAAACTTCCCGTTATTTACAGGCATAAAACAACTTATAACAAAGCATTAAGTTTATTTTCGAGTATTGTTTTAGGAGTAACGCCTACAATTTTATCGGCTACAATACCATTTTTAAAAAATAACATAGTAGGGATGTTTCGGACACCATATTTAGCACTAATATTGGGATTATCATCAACATTCACTTTACCTATAATTGCTCTGCCTTCATATTCATCAGCCAGTTCATTAATAACAGGAGCAATCATTCGGCAGGGACCACACCATTCAGCCCAAAAGTCAATTAACACTGGTTTATCAGCTTTTGTAACGATTTCCTCAAAGTTTTTATCAGTAACTTCTATTGCCATAACATTAAGATTTAAATTTATTAATAAAATTTCAAATATAATACAAGTGCAAATGTATTAAAAAAATCAATTCAATCCATATTGAATAAATGGTATATCTTTCAATGACTTGATAAAATCTCTGTTAACTGTATAATGTTCAGAAGATAAAGTAAGAGATGAGCCATTTTGATGGTCAACAATTTCAAAAGAAAGGTTAACATGTCCGGGGTTAGATTTTACCATATTATTAATTAAAGATACTGTATTATTGGTTAATTCTGCAAGAGGCATTTTAAGAATAACTTTTTTTACCATTTTATCTATAACGTCTGATAATAAGGATATATAGTTTATTTTAATTTCAGATTTTTTTGTATTATCGTGAAAATTTTTAATTATCACTTTAGCTTTAATAAAAATAAAGGTACCTGTTTCGAGTAGATGTTTCCATTTCAAATAATCTTCAAGCCACAGAGTAATTTGGATAGAGTCAGTATAGTCTTCAACGGTAAACACTCCGTAGCGATTACCATTTTTAGCGATTTTTTCAACAGAAGATGTAATAATACCGCCGAAAGAGAACTCACGATTAACGAATGAATCAAAATTAGATTTTAATTTTTCAATTGTAACGGAGCAGAAATTATGCATTTCAAGATAATATTCATCGAGAGGATGCCCTGAGATATAGAAGCCGATGACATCTTTTTCTTTTTTAAGTTGTTCAAGGGATGACCATTTTTCGCAAACTGGCATAAGGGGATTATTTTCCATTTCTATTTGTTGAAAATCACCAAAGAGTGTTTGTTGAGTGGAATTAAGTTTATTCTGATAATTTGAAGCATATTTAATAATCTTTTCAATAAAGTTAGAATCTTCTTCATTATTTTTATAGAAAAACTGAGCCCTGTGATTTTCTTTAAAAGTATCGAAAGCACCTGCCATAGCGAAAGATTCCATACATTTTTTATTAACATATTTCAAATTAATTCTTTTTGCAAAATCGAAAATACTTGTAAAAGGGCCATTTTGTTTTCTTTCTTTAATGACTTCATTAGCGGCGTATTCTCCAACTCCTTTGATACCTCCCAATCCGAAGCGTATTTCATTTTTGGAATTGACTGTAAATGTTAATTCACTTTCATTAATATCGGGACCAAGCACAGCTATGCCCATTCGTTTACATTCTTCTATATAAACGGTAATTTTTTTAATATCAGCGAGGTTACAGGTAAGGACGGCTGCCATATATTCGTGTGGATAATGAGCTTTAAGAAAAGCCGTTTGAAATGCCAGATAAGAATAAGCTACAGAATGAGAGCGATTAAACCCATATTCTGCAAATTTTTTCATAATATTAAAAACTTCTTCTGCTTTTGTTTTATCAATACCTTTTTCAACTGCACCTTCGATAAATAAAGTTTTTTGTTCGTTCATTACCCGGGAATCTTTTTTACCCATTGCTTTTCGCAAAACATCAGCTTTACCAAGAGAAAAACCTGCAAGAATTTGTGCGGCTTGCATAATTTGTTCCTGATACACCATAATTCCATAAGTAGGTTTAAGCAAATCTTCAAGTAATTTGTGAGGATATTCAACAGGTTTACGACCAAGTTTTCTATCAATAAAAAATGGAATAAAATTCATTGGGCCTGGTCTGTAAAGAGCATTCATAGCAACAATATCTTCAAATGATTCAGGCTTTAATTCACGCAAATTATTTCTCATACCTTCAGATTCAAATTGGAATATACCAATAGTATCTGCATTTTGAAATAATTCCATGATTTTATTATCATCTAAAGAAATATTATCAAGATTAATATCAATATTGTGTCTGATTTTAATATTTTCAAGTGCTTTCTTAATAATGGAAAGAGTTCTTAAACCAAGAAAATCCATTTTAAGCAAACCAATATATTCCAATTTATTACCTTCGTATTGAGTAGCTCGCATCATTTCCTGTTCTGGCAATAAAGATTCTTTTGGTAAACATAAGGGAACATGATTAATGAGGTCATCTGGTCCTATGACAATACCACAAGCATGAGTACCAGTTTGACGGACAGAGCCTTCAAGAATAGAAGCAAATTTAAGAGTTTTTTTTACCAGGTCCGAGCCGTGATCTCTTTCATAAGCTAATTTGGGTTCATCTTTAAATGCTTGAGCAAGAGTAATGTTCACGGGGTTATCGGGTACAAGTTTTGAAAGTCTGTCAGATTCAGACAAAGACAGGTTAAGTACTCTTGCAACATCTTTAATAGATGATCTTGCTCCCATAGATCCGAAAGTAACAATTTGTGCTACTTTTTCACAACCATATTTTTCAATCACATATTTAATAACTTTTTCGCGTCCGATATCATCAAAATCGATATCTATATCAGGCATAGAGATTCTTTCAGGATTAAGAAATCGTTCAAAGAGCAGATTAAATTTAATAGGGTCAATATTGGTAATACCCAGACAATATGCGACTGATGAGCCAGTAGCAGAGCCACGACCAGGTCCAACTATAACATCCATTTCTCTGGCTTTATTTATAAAATCCCAAACTATAAGGAAATACCCTGCATAGCCGGTTAATTTAATAACATCCAGTTCCATTGCAAGTCTATCTCTTATCACATCGGTCATAACAGGGTATTTTGCTGTGGCACCTTCATAAGTTAAATATTTGAGATATTCAAATTCATTCTTAAATTGATCAGGTATAGGAAATACTGGAAGTATAATATCATGTTTCAACTCAAATTCTTCAATTTTTTCGGCGATTATCATCGAATTGGTAATAGCTTCTGGAATATCTGTAAATAGATTTGCCATTTCTTCCGGGCTTTTAAAATACTCATTACCTGTATAAATAAGGTTGGTTGCTTCGTCAAGTTCATGGTGTGTATTAAGGCAAATTAAAATTTTATGTGCTTCATAATCATCAGCGTTAATAAAATGAACATCATTAGTAGCTACAAGTGGGATATTCATTTCAGAAGCAATTTTAATTAATGCGTCATTAACTATATTTTGTTCTTGCAAACCGTGACGCATCAATTCAAGATAAAAATCATCTCCAAAAATATCGTGATATTCTTTAATAACATTCTTTGCATAATCTATATCTTTATTAAGGATAGATGAAGGTATTTCACCCCCAAGACAGGCTGATAAGGCAATTAAATTTTTACTGTACCGACGTAAAAGTTCTTTGTCAATTCTTGGAGTATAATAATAACCTTCTATATAAGCGAGCGAAACAAGTTTAATAAGGTTTTGATAACCTTCTATATTTTTAGCCAATAAAATAAGGTGAAATCCACTTCTGTCTTCTTTGGTTTTTTTTGAGAACCTGCTATTAGCAGCAACATAGGTCTCACAACCTATAATTGGTTTAATACCATTTTCTTTAGCTTTCATATAGAAATCCATTACACCATACATATTCCCATGATCTGTAATAGCAATAGATTTTGTTCCATATTCCTGTGCTTTTTGAAATAAATTTTTTATATTAGTAGCCCCATCCAGAATTGAATATTGGGTATGCAAATGTAAATGTGTAAATTCTGCCATATATATTATGAATACTTGAAAATCAGTTAATAATAATTTATGAATTAAAAATTCATTATTGAGGTAAAAATATAAAAAAATCAATTTGATTTAAGTAAACTTTTAAGAAAAAATAAATGTTTTTATAAAAAAGATTGAAATAAAATTTTGATACAGTATTATCAGAATTTATTAACTAAAAAATAAAAAAAAAGAGGCAAAAAAGTATTAATTTTGCAAAAAAAATCAATTCTTTTATTTTAAAATAAATAACTGATATTTATGAAGTTATCTGATTATAAATTTCATTTGCCTGATGAATTAATAGCCAGGCATCCGACTTCTGAAAGAGACAAGTGCAAGTTAATGGTG
>JAKIYJ010000037.1 GCA_022708585.1 Bacteroidota bacterium | reverse complement strand
ACGCCATGATTACTACTTCTGACCCTTATATTACTATTACCAAATCAGCACAAAACTGGGGTAATATCGCTTCTGGAACACAATCTACACAAAATAATGCTTATGCTCTGACAATTGCTGATAATATTCCCGACCAGCATATAGCTGGTTTTACTATAAATATACAGGATAATTTGTTGAATACATGGACAAATAACTTTAATATTCCGATAAATGCTCCCGTTCTTTTGCTATCCGATGTAACAATAGATGATGCAACAGGTGGCAACAACAATCATCGTCTTGATCCTGGTGAAAGTGTATTGATTAATATTAAAACTTTAAACAATGGCCATAGTGATGCTTTTAATACAAAAGAGACATTATCTACTACCAACCCTGATGTTAATATAATTAATCCAATTTATAATTTTGGTACAATAAATTCTGCCAATTCAGGTATATCAACCTTTTCAGTGGATATTGCTTCTTCTGCTGCTATGGGTTCTATTGCAAACTTTACCTGTACCGTTTCATCAGGTGCATATTCAAATACAAAAACATTTAGTTTAATAATAGGACAGGTTGATGAAGATTGGGAAACGGGGAACTTTAATAAATTTAATTGGGTTCAAGGTGGCAATAAAGTATGGACTATTTCGAATGTGCAGCCTTACGAGGGAGTTTATTGTGCAAAATCTGGAAATATTGGTAATAATCAAAATTCAACTCTTTCTATAACTGTTAATGTAAGTATTGATGACAGCATTTCTTTTTTTAGAAAAGTATCATCTGAAACTGATTATGACTTCCTGAAATTTTATATTGATAATGTTAAACAAAATTCATGGTCTGGTTCTCTGGATTGGGCAAAAGTATCTTATCCAGTACAGGCAGGAACACATACTTTTAAATGGGAATATGTTAAAGATATATATTATTCCGGAGGAAGCGACTGTGCCTGGATAGATTATATTCTCTTTCCACCAATATATAATCCTTCTACCAATAATAATAAATACATAAATTGTTCTGACAGTATTACTGTTACAATTTATCCCAATCCCGCTACTGATATTTTAAATATCAATTATTTTGTTGAAAATAAAGGCGATGTATTAATTGAGTTATTCAATTTTACCGGACAAAAAATAATTACTGTTTCCGAAGAGAGTGTTATCAAAGGAATTTATAATAAAAAAATTGATGTTTCAAAATTAAGTTCAGGAATTTATTTTTGTAAAATAAATATTAATGGTAATGTTTCATTAAAAAAAATAATAATTAATTAATATATTTATATAAAACATAATTTATTTAATTTTAACAAACAATAAAAATATATGGATACAAAAATTTCAGAAAAAATTGCTCCTGGTTTTGTTTATGGGAAAGATTTACAACAAATTTTTAAAATTGCGAAAGAAAATTCTTTTGCTTTACCTGCTGTGAATGTAACAGGTACTAATTCAATAAATGCTGTTATGGAATCTGCTCGAGCTATGAATTCTCCTGTAATAATTCAGTTTTCTAATGGTGGAGGTGCTTTTTTTGGAGGTTCTTCTTTGCCGAACGAAGATTTGGCAATCTCCATTCAGGGTTGTATTTCTGGAGCATATCATATTCATCGTATGTCTACAAAATATGGTATCCCGGTTGCTATACACAGTGACCATGCCGCAAGAAAATTATTACCATGGGTTGATGGAATGATAGAAGAAGGAGAAAAACATTATAAAAAATACGGTAAACCATTGTTTAGTTCCCACATGCTTGATTTGTCGGAAGAACCACTCGATAAAAATCTGGAAACTTGCAAAAAATACCTTGAACGTTTATCTAAAATAGAAATGCTGCTTGAAATAGAATTAGGTATTACAGGTGGAGAAGAGGATGGTGTTGACCATACTGGCATTCATAGTTCTAAACTTTATACTCAACCAGAAGAAGTTGCAAAAGCTTATGAAGTTTTAAGCTCAGTGAGTCCAAACTTTACCATCGCTGCATCATTTGGAAATGTTCATGGTGTATATAAACCAGGTAATGTAAAACTGGAACCTGTAATTCTTAAAAACTCTCAGGAATATATTCGCAAAAAATTCGAGACGGCAAATAATCCCGTAAATTTTGTATTCCACGGGGGATCAGGTTCAGAACCAGAAAAAATTAAGGAAGCTATAAGTTATGGTGTAATTAAGATGAATATTGATACCGATACTCAATGGGCTTTCTGGGATGGAGTACACAAATATTACAATAAATATAAAGATTATTTGCAGGGACAAATAGGAAATCCAGAAGGAGAAGACAAACCTAACAAAAAATATTATGATCCACGTAAATGGCTACGCGAAGGCGAAAAGGCTATGGTGGAAAGATTAAAAATAGCTTTTAATGATCTTAATGCAATAAATCGTTATTAATTTGATCTTTTTTGGCTCTATTCTATAAAATTGTTGTAATTATGCATAATACATTAAGTTTATAAAGTTCATAAAGTTTGTAAAGTTTATAAAGTTATATTGGTGTTATGAAAATAGAGAGGTTTTAGAATATTATTTTGCAGCGGTGATTTTTCTTTTCGCCTTTTTTTTGTATAGCAGTTGCATCATCGTTACAAACGAGGACGAGAAGTTGTCAATTTTTTTTTTTTTAACAACATTATTTTAAAATAGAGCCAAAAAGTAAAAGTTTTTTTTATAAAGATGATAATATTTTTAAAGCAATACTCTTATCAATTTCAAGACGAGATTTTAATTCATCAAGCCCGTTAAATTTAATTTCATTTCTAATTTTTTCAATTACATTAACCCTGATTTTATCATTATATATGTAATTATTAAAATCAAAAATATGAACTTCAATTATGGTATTAGATTCAGTATTTTTGTTTATAGTAGGTCTATTGCCAATATTCATCATTGCCTTATAAATATTGCTGTTCAGGTTAACAGTAACAGCATAAACTCCTTCACCTGGAATAAGTTTCAATTTATCTTCAACTAATAAATTGGCTGTTGGGAATCCAAGTTTTTCTCCTATATGATTTCCATTAACAACTTTACCATTAAAAAAGTAATTATATCCCAAACAACTATTGGCTTGTTTTATATCTCCTTTTTTCAACGCATTACGTATTCGTGTTGAACTCACTGCCTGTCCGGATATGAAAGCAGGAGGTACAACAATTGTGCTAATTCCATATAAGGCAGCAACATTTTCAATATCACTTTTGTTTGCCTGTCGTTCTTTACCTATATGGTGATCGTAGCCTATAATCATCAAATCTGAACATAAGATTCCTTTTATATATTTACTTATATATTGTTCAGCCGATTGTTTAGCAAATTCTTTATCAAAAGGCAGTATGAGCAGTCTGTCAATTCCACAATCAGCAATAAGTGAAATTTTTTCTTCCAGTGTATTTAAAAAATTAAGATTGACAGCATCTTTATTTAAAACGATACGAGGATGATTTAAAAAAGTTATTACTACACCTGGTCCCCCTTTATTTAAAGCCTCTGAGACCACAGTATCAAGTACCTTTTTATGCCCAAGGTGCACGCCATCAAAAGTTCCAGTAGTAACAACTGAATTTGTGGTTTTAGGATAACCGTCAATACCGTAAAATATTTGCACCTTATTAAAATAATATATAAATATCCGTTATCTGATAAAAGAAGCAAAAATATAAAAATATAATTAAAAATTTTTCGTTAAATTGTTATAAAAAAAGTAATTTCGCACAGTTAATTTTAACAAGTGTTTTATTATAATAAAAAATGAGTAAAGAAAGAGTGGGGAAAATATCCCAAATTATTGGTGCTGTTGTTGATGTGAGTTTTGAAAATGAAGAAAATCTGCCTAATATTTATGAATCCCTTGAAGTAACAAATGATAATGGCAATAAGATAGTTCTTGAATGTCAACAAGATATTGGAGAAAACACAGTACGAACAATAGCAATGGATTCCACTGATGGTTTACGTCGTGGATTGCCTGTGATTGCAACAGGCAACACTATTTCAATGCCTACAGGTGATTTTGTAAAAGGCAGGTTGTTTAATGTTATAGGTGATACTATTGACGGAATAGGTCCTGTTCCCCGCGATAGAACCAGCAGTATACATAAAGACCCTCCTACATTTGAGAATTTATCTACTGAACAGGAGGTTCTATATACTGGAATTAAGGTTATTGACCTTATTGAACCTTATGCCAAAGGTGGTAAAATTGGATTATTTGGTGGCGCTGGTGTAGGAAAGACCGTTATTATTATGGAATTGATAAATAACATAGCAAAAAAATATTCAGGTATGTCTGTCTTTGGAGGTGTTGGAGAAAGGACTCGTGAAGGTAATGATTTGCTTCGTGAGATGATAGAATCAGGTGTTATACGATACGGAGAAAAGTTTTTAGAAAATATGAAAAAAGGGGATTGGGATTTATCAACTGTTGATATGGATGAATTAGGTAAGTCGCAAGCCACACTGGTTTTCGGACAAATGAATGAACCACCTGGTGCTCGTGCCAGAGTTGCTCTTTCTGGACTAACAATGGCAGAATATTTTAGGGATGGAGATGAAACAACCGGGGGCCGCGATATACTTTTCTTTATTGATAACATCTTCCGTTTCACACAGGCAGGTTCAGAAGTTTCAGCACTTTTAGGACGTATGCCTTCTGCCGTTGGTTATCAACCTACTCTGGCAACTGAAATGGGCATTATGCAGGAAAGAATAACCTCAACTAAAAGAGGTTCTATCACCTCGGTACAGGCTGTTTATGTCCCAGCTGATGACCTGACAGACCCTGCTCCAGCTACTACTTTTGCACACCTTGACGCTACCACAGTACTTAGCCGTAAAATCTCCGAACTCGGCATTTACCCAGCCGTTGACCCCCTCGATTCTACTTCAAGAATCTTGACACCAAATGTTGTAGGAGAAGAACATTATAATACCGCTCAAAAAGTTAAGGAGATTTTACAACGATATAAAGAACTACAGGATATTATTGCAATTTTAGGCATGGACGAACTTTCAGACGAAGATAAACTTATTGTACATAGAGCAAGAATAGTACAGCGTTTCCTTTCACAACCATTTCATGTTGCTGAACAATTTACAGGAATAAAAGGGGTTTTTGTACCTATTGAAGATACAATTAAAGGCTTTAAAATGATTTTAAACGGAGAAGTTGATGAATATCCCGAATCTGCATTTAGCTTCGTTGGTACTATCGAAGAAGCCATAGAAAAAGGAACACAAATACTTTCTGAATCTTCAAAATAATAAACACAAATATTCACATAATGATTTTATCAAAATGAATCTCGAAATTTTAACACCCGATCATAGTTTGTGGAAAGGAGAGATTGACCTTGTGCAACTGCCGGGTGCCGACGGTTCTTTTGAAATACTCAATAATCACGCACCTCTCATTGCTGTCCTGAAAAAAGGTAAAATAAAAATTATTACATCTGATAAAAATAAAGAATTTGTCGAAATAAAAGGCGGAATTATCGAAGTTTTGAATAATATAATTATTATTCTTGCTGAATAATTTTCTGCAAAATTCTTCTTATTTTTATTATAACAACTTTTCACCAGTAGTTTAAAAGTGGAAAGGAAGTAATAAAATTTATAAATTCACTATATAACTTTCTCATTACCTAAAAAATAACCTCAAATTAAATTTATTGGCTATTTATAATTTTATTGCGAAATTTGTTTGCCAAAAATCTATATTTATATCTTACATTCAAATATTTTTATGCAATTTAAACATAATAAATATATATCTAAAAGTATAATTTCGGGATTTTTAACGATTTTGATATTAATTATATTATTTTTTGTTTCAAATTATTATAATAAACAAAATAACATCTTATATAATAATATTAAATCTATCGAAAATAAATTACATTTACTCGAAAAAGAAACAATTAATATTTTAAATAATACTGTTGAAAGATTAAACAAAAATCCTGATACTAACCCTTTTGACAATACTTACATTTTACAAAGTCTGTGTGATAATGGTATTTCTTTATATGCCTTTTATAATGATTCATTAGTTTACTGGACCGATAATCATGTGCCATTACCTGAATATTCTGATTTTATTACAAATGATACCTCATTAATCAGTCAACTTAAAAATGGTTTCTATGAAATTAGAAGTTCTAAACAGCCACCATGGACCATTACAGCTTATATACTGATTAAATCAAACTATAAATATCAAAATGAATATCTCACGAATTCATTTAATAATAAACTTAATATCCCAGAAAATACCGAACTTTCATTATCAAAAAACAATATTAATATTTATTCTTACGATAATAAATTCTTATTTTCATTGAATAAAACAGGCAAATTTTCTTATTCATCCAAAATAAGTATTTTAATATTTGTTTTATATATACTTTTTTATTGTGTATTACTATATTTTATTTATTGTATACTGAATATATTTTCAAAAATTAAGACCAATAACAATATTTTTCTGATAATTTATACTGTATTATTGATTTTTACAAGGTTTGTATTTTATAAATACAAAATTCTATCTCCACTATACGACACAATAATTTTCAGTCCTCAACTATATGCAAGTTCCATTTTTTTGCCATCTTTGGGAGATTTGTTTCTTACCATACTCACTGTCATCTTTATTGTATTGGCTTTTTATAACAAATTAAATATTACTGCTGATAATAAAAAAATTCAAATTATTATAACAATTTTTTCATTAATTTTTTATCTGGCTTTATTTGGATTTTTTCATTACATAATTAAGAGTCTGGTAATAGATTCAAGTATTACACTTAATCCTGATAATATATTCAATCTTGATATTTTTTCATTACTTGCTTATTTTATTATTATAATATTAATATTTCTATTAACTGTTGCTATTTTAAAAATTTATAATTTAATATTTTATAACAATGAATATTTTAAACAAAATTTTATTGTTTTTATCAGTCTTGTCGCCTTATTTTTTATAATAAATCTTTTTACATATTTGATTGATATTAAATTTATTACTGCATTTACTGTAATTTTTTTAACTATTATCATAAGCTACCGTTTGTTGAACAATGATAAAATAACTGTGAAAATTTTTATTGCATTTGCCTTGTTTTCTGCTTATTCTACTATTATTCTTTCACAAAATTTCAAAATTAAGGAACAGGAAAAAAGAAAATTGCTTGCTTTAAAGCTGGCAAAAGAAAAAGACCCTGTTGCAGAATATCTTTTTCAACAAATAAGTACAAATATTTTACACGATGAAGAAATAAATGAATTATTACATAAAACTTCTTATGACGAAAATATTATTTCAAATAAAATTTTAGAAAAATATTTTGACAAATACTGGGATAATTTCAATATACAATTAACTTTTTGCAATAAATATGATAAATTAAATGTTCAACCTTTTGCAGTAAATGTTAATTGTCAGGATTTTTTTAATTCTCTTGTTAAAGATTCAATATATTCAACGACAGACAAGAATTTATTTTATGTTGACTATGGCAATTCGTATAAGGGGTATCTTGGTATAATCAATTTTAACAATAAAAAAAATGACATTAATAATTCAATAACTTTATATATAGAGTTCAAACCTAAATTTATACTAAAAGGACTTGGCTTACCCGAATTATTTGTATATCAAAAAACAGGTTTCAATACTGAACTTGCTGATTATTCTTATGCTTTTTATAAGTCGGGTACATTAATAGAAAGTTATGGAAAATTTATTTATCCGACTTGTTAAAAAATGACGATTTGTCTAATAATTTTATTGATAAAAATGATTATAATCATTTTGTATACAAGATTGAAAAAGATTCAAAAATTGTTATAAGTCGTAAAAATGATGATATATTTTGCAAAATAGCTCCTTTTACATATTTACTTATACTACTGTGCATATTTGCTTTGCCATCTGTTTTTTTATTAAATTACGGTATTAAAGGGCTAAAATTTAAACCTGATTTTCGACAAAGACTACAATTATCTATTGTATTTATTGTTGTACTTTCATTTGGAATTATTGGAATGTCTTCTGTATTTTATATTAAAAAACTTAATGACCGAAAAAACAAGGAGGCACTTGATGAAAAGACACATTCAATACTTGTTGAACTTCAGCAAAATCTCTCTAATACTGAAAGTATTACACCTTTAATGTCGAATGAGATAAATTCTTATTTAAGAAACTTGTACAACATTTATTTTACCGATATTAATCTTTTTAATATTAATGGAGAATTGATTTCAACAACCAGAAAAGAATTATACGATGAGGGTCTGGTTTCAAAGTGGATGAATCCAATTGCTTATAATGAGTTATATTCTGGTAAAAAGAGTAGACTTATAATTAATGAGTCAATAGGCAAAATGGAATTCCTTTCGGCATATATCCCATTTAGAAATAATCAAAATAAAATCATTGCCTATTTAAATTTGCCATATTTCACCCGCCAGAATGAAATGCAACAAGGAATTACTACTTTCATTACAGCTTTTATTAATATTTTTATTTTTCTTACTGGGCTTTCAATAATTTTTGCTTTAATTATCTCTAAATATGTTACAAGACCACTACAACTTATTACAACCAGTCTTGGTACACTTGCACTAAATCATAAAAACAAAAAAATTGAATGGAATAGAGATGATGAAATAGGCAGTTTAATAGCCGAATATAATAGATTAATTGACGAACTTGAAAAAAGTGTTCAAAAACTTGCTCAATCTGAAAGAGAAAGTGCATGGCGTGAAATGGCACGACAGGTGGCTCATGAAATAAAAAATCCTCTTACTCCTATGAAACTAAGCACTCAATATTTGTTAAAATCATGGAATGAACACGCTCCAGATATAGATTTACGTATTAATAACTTTATGAATAATCTTATTGAACAAATTGAAAATCTTTCAAATATTGCTTCTGAATTTTCTGATTTTGCACAAATGCCAAAAACTTTTAAGGAAAAACTTGACCTTGTCAATATTATTAATAACTCTGCCGAAATTTTTAAAGAAATAGAAAATATTACATTAACTTTTGAATATGATACAAATACTTCTTTTAACATAGTTGCAGACAAAAAACAAATGTTAAGAGTATTTAATAATTTATTGAATAATGCTCTGCAATCTATTGCAAAAGATAAAAAAGGACTTATTAAAATAAAACTTTATAAAAATAATGGTTTTAATGTAATTACTGTCGAAGACAATGGAAAAGGAATAGAAGAAGACCAAAAATCGAAAATCTTTATGCCAGATTTTTCAACAAAATCGGGAAGTATGGGACTTGGACTTGCAATAGTAAAAAATATTATAGAAAATGCAGGAGGAGAAATAACTTTTGAATCTGAAACAGGCAAAGGAACAGTTTTTATCATTAAATTACCCGAAAATATATGATGATTTACTCATTATTATTCATAATTATGCATCTTTTTTGAAAGAAAATCCCCAATAGCAATCCA
Organism: Bacteroidota bacterium; assembly: GCA_022708585.1. Classification (GTDB taxonomy): domain Bacteria; phylum Bacteroidota; class Bacteroidia; order Bacteroidales; family JAKIYJ01; genus JAKIYJ01. Next base: position 801 of record JAKIYJ010000037.1, on the reverse strand, counting down.
GACCCTAACATTGCAATTCCTAACCATAGTAAATTAATAAATGGGAAATATTCAGCTTTAACTATTATATAATCCGATTTTTGCGGAATAATAACAAGTTGTATTTTTAGTCCATCTGCTGATATCGAATTAAATTTTATTTCAAGTGAGGGTGATATTAAAAAAGCATCATTATGAAATAAATTGCCCTCTTTTACAGTATACGAAACTTTTACAACTGTATCAATATTTTTATTTTGTATATTTAAAAAAGCATTGATGATTACATTATCAAAATCAGTCGTAGATTTAATAAAATCAGTTTCAATTTTTTTTAAGTTTATGTTTAAATCCTTATATTGTATAGTTTGATTAATAGAAATCCATAATGAATCTTTTTCTGCAACAATAACATTGTCTTTGAATGGATTTATACCACTTTTCAAAACATATATAAAATAATCACCACATAATACTTTGCACACAGAAGGCTCAAATACATCGCCATATACCGCATTGTGTAAAAGAGAAGGTGAAAATTTCAAAATTTTTTCTGAATTATTTTTTTTGAAATTTATATTATAAACTGATTTGTCTTTAAAAACTTCATATCCTGTATATGTCATTATCCCTTCTGTTGCAGATACATTTTTCCCTTTTTCGAGAGTAATAAAATGATTTCTATTATTAGATGTTTCGCCACCGAATTGATATTTGCATCCAAACGCAAGTACAACACCCATAAAGAAAAAAGAAATGCCCAGATGAGAAAGAAAAGAATCTATCTTAATTTTTTTTGTAATAATTGCAATTAAAATAATA
>JAKIYJ010000036.1 GCA_022708585.1 Bacteroidota bacterium | reverse complement strand
TCAGAACAAGTATGTACACAACAAGGATCCCACCAATAATATGAGGGACAGGGTATAGTACTGCTAACGTTATTGCAACACCAGGCATAACTACTGCCACCACATACAATCTGAAAAGTTGATGGCAGTGTATAAAGAGTTTCTGTCCATGTACAACAAGTTCCATAAAAAGTCTGTTGTTGCCCTGTATTTGTTGAACCAGACGGCGGAGAACCAATATTGGGACAGGCAGTCTTAGTCGTTATAATTGGAGGTTTTGTGTTTACCTTACCTCTAACAACAACAGTATCACTTACCACATATTCATCCGGACTGGCAATTCTTATTCCTGATGTAGAAGATCCAGAATTGGCATCTATTTCACTTGTATAAAAATATTTTTCATCTGCTGTTTTAAAACCGACTCTGTATCTAATTAATGGATTATCAAGGTCACCAGATTCACAAACATCATTATAAATAAATCTACCCTTGCCAGTTTCGGTTGAATATAAAATAGCACCTTCTGCTTGAATATCAGAAGGATAACCATTTACATATATATCAAATAAATTAAATGTTGGTTTCGATGCAAGTACCTGCCAGTTAATACCATCTATAGTCTTTTCTATGAAAGTTTCTGATATTTTTTCTCCCGACTTGTTGTATTCATCCCATACCAGATGAACATTGTTGCCATCATATACTGCACTTACAAAAAAAATATTTATATATGAAAATTTTAATTGTTTTATACTTTGAGTATTTGAAGAATTTTGTGAATATAAAAGGTTAAAAATTGAAACTATTAAAAAAACCAATGTAAATATAATAACCTTATTTTTATTAAAAAGCCTTTGCATCTCACTATAATTTTAATTTTATTGAAACCACAAAAATATTTTAATCAGTATTTGTTTATGACTTACAAAAATAATAAAAAACAAAAAGAAAAATTTAATGACAATCCTATAATAAATAGCGTTGCCTTTTCAACATATTATATATATATGTGTGTATTTGAATCCACTCCGAAAACTCATTTTTATTTTGATTTATAAATTTTTCGAAGCGGATTCAATTTTAAAAATCATAAAAAATTTCTATTACATTTTGTTGTAAATAAATATTTTAGCAAGATAAAAACAAATAGTTAATAACAACAAGTCTTATTAATTAAAATTATAATGTACATTTGCAGATATTAAGGAGGAATGGCAGAGCGGTCGAATGCGGCGGTCTCGAAAACCGTTGTTCGCATATTTGTGAACCGGGGGTTCGAATCCCCCTTCCTCCGTTATTATTACTCTATAACTTGTTGTTTTTCTTTAATTTATACCAGGTGACTTTCATAATGAAAAAGTAAAAAATTGCAAATTTGAAGCAAAAATATGTTTACAAAAATTAAAAATTATTTTTTACTGGTAAAACCTGCCCATTTATTATTTACTTTACCATTTGCTTTAGTAGGTTATTTTGTGGGTTTAAGCGAAATAAATAATAATTTTGACTTAAAGAAATTAATTTTAGTATTATTAGCTATTTTGTTTGCACATAATTCTGCTATGGCATTTAATCGGTATGCAGATAAAAAAATTGACTCTATAAATCCCAGAACAGCAAACAGAGAAATACCATCTGGTAAAATTTCAGTTTCACAAGTTCTATTGTTCATCATTGTTAACATAATATTATTTATTACAACAGCTGCATTCATTAATCCTTTATGTTTCTATTTATCACCCCTTGCTTTATTAATAATTTTATCATATAGTTATTTTAAAAGATTTACATGGGGTTGTCATTTAGTTCTTGGCTTGTCTGTTGGTATTGCCCCTGTTGCGGCTTATATTGCAGTAACTGGCAATTTTTCATTGATTTCTATTTTGTTGTCATTACTTACATTATTTTGGTCAGCAGGATTTGATATTATTTATTCACTTCAAGATATAGAATTTGATAAAAAAAATAACATTAAATCAATACCAGCTAAATTTGGAATAAAAAGAGGTTTAGCGTTTTCTACAATACTGCATTTTATAGCAATGATACTGGCCTGGTATATTTATTTTATTTATAATGGAAGCATCTTATTTTTTATTGGAACTTTAATATTTTCAATAATGCTAATTTATCAACATATAATTGTAAATCCAAAAAATCTTTCTTCTGTAAATACTGCTTTCTTTAATGCTAATAGTATTGCCAGCATTTCGTATGCTTTTTTTGTAATGCTGGATTTTTTAATAAAATATTAAGAAAATTATTATTTTATTATTTCTCTCCCATAAAAGTTGCATTTATAAGTTGAATTTAGTTTATATATATTGATAAATTAAAAATTTTGTGTCTTAAAGCACGAACTGTTCAGGTACTTTTCTTAATAAAATGAATTTTATTTTGTAATTTTGAGTTCTTATTAAACAAAAATATATTTAATATACATAATATATTAAAGGTATTAAAAATAGTAATTTTTTTATGCTATGCCTTTATCATAAAACAATTATTATGAATTAATCTATTAAATTTAAATAATAATTTTAAAAATGACATTTAAAGAAGCAATTTTACAAGGCATACCGGATGATTTACCTCCTTTAAAGCCTTATGATTATTATGCTAATCATGCTCCCGTTCGTAAAGATATTCTTAACAAAGAAGAAAAAAAACTGGCACTAAAAAATGCTTTACGCTATTTTAAACCAAAACTTCACAAAATACTGGCAAAAGAATTTGCAGAAGAATTAAAAAAATACGGCAGAATTTATATGTACAGGTATAGACCTGATTATGAAATTAAAGCCCGAAATATTGAAGATTATCCACACAAATCAAAGCAAGCCGCTGCTATTATGCTTATGATAAGTAATAATCTGGATAAAAGCGTTGCACAACATCCTTATGAACTTATCATTTATGGCGGCAATGGAGCTGCATTCCAAAATTGGGCACAATATTTACTTACAATGAAATACCTTGCCGAAATGACTGATGAACAGACACTTGTTCTGTATTCTGGCCATCCAATAGGTTTATTTCCTTCACACATAGATGCACCACGAGTTGTTATTACAAATGGAATGGTAGTTCCTAATTATTCAAAACCCGATGACTGGGAACGTTTTAATGCTTTAGGGGTTTCTCAATATGGACAAATGACAGCTGGTTCATTTATGTATATTGGTCCTCAAGGAATAGTACACGGTACCAGTATTACTATTTTAAATGCTGGTAGAAAAATAAACCCGAATAGTGATAATCTTTCGGGTAAAGTATTTGTGTCATCTGGACTGGGCGGTATGTCCGGAGCTCAGGCAAAAGCCGCTGTTATTGCTGGCGCTGTTGGCGTAATCGCTGAAATTAATCCTCTCGCAGTTAAAAAAAGATATGAACAACATTGGATAGATGAAGTATATGATAATCTCGATGAACTTTTAATTAGAATAGATAAAGCACGTAAAAATAAAGAAGCAGTGTCACTGGCATATCAGGGAAATATTGTAAACCTGTGGGAAAAACTGGTTAAAGAAAATGTTTTTATTGATTTAGGTTCAGACCAGACTTCTCTTCATAACCCCCTGGCTGGAGGTTATTATCCAGTTGATTTTTCTTTTGAAAAATCAAATCGTATGATGGTCGAACAACCTGATGTGTTCGCCGAAGAAGTTAAAAAATCATTGAGAAGACAGGTTAATGCTATCAATGCTCTTGCTAAAAAAGGAATGTACTTCTGGGATTATGGTAATGCCTTCCTGCTTGAAGCTGGAAGAGCCGGATCTGATATTTTTACTCCTGATGGAAAATTTATTTATCCCTCATATGTTCAGGATATTATGGGACCAATGTGTTTTGATTATGGTTTCGGCCCATTTAGATGGGTATGTACATCCTGCGATCCAAAAGACCTTGAAATAACTGATAAAATCGCAACTGATGTTCTTGAAAAATTATTTCTAACTGCACCTGATGAAATTAAACTTCAACTTTCCGATAATATTAAATGGATTAAAGCAGCAGGACAAAATAACCTTGTTGTTGGCAGTCAATCACGTATACTCTATGCTGATTGCGAAGGCAGAATTAAAATAGCACAGGCTTTTAACAATGCTATAAAGGATAAATTGATTAAAGCCCCTGTCGTTATTGGCAGAGATCATCACGATGTTTCAGGTGCTGACTCTCCTTATAGAGAAACTTCAAATATTTATGACGGTTCCGCTTTTACAGCTGATATGGCTATTCATAATGTTATAGGCGACGCCTTCAGAGGGGCTACATGGGTCTCCGTCCATAACGGAGGCGGCGTAGGCTGGGGCGAAGCCATTAATAGCGGATTCGGAATGTTGCTGGACGGCAAAGATGAAACTAATCAAAAAATTGAAAAAATGATTTTCTGGGATGTAAATAACGGTATCGCCCGAAGAAGCTGGGCAAGAAATAATGGAGCCTTATTTACTATTGAGAGATCTTTAAAAATAGAACCAATGCTGAAAGTTACTTTACCTAATATAGCCGACGATAACATTATTGATGAAACCATTGAAAACTTGTTATCATAATACTTTTTAAATCAATATCGAAATGGATAAATACAATCTTAAAGCAATTTCTCCTATTGACGGACGATATGCTGATATTACTGCACCATTGCGGGAATATTTTTCTGAATTTGCCTTAATTAAAACAAGACTGATGGTTGAAGTTGAATATTTTATTTCATTGTTTGAATTAAAATTGCCTCAACTAAACAATATAATTAACCTTGATTCACTTAAAAAAATATATAATGATTTTTCTATTGAAAACGCTATCCAAATTAAAGAAATTGAAAAAATTACAAATCATGATGTTAAGGCTGTTGAATATTTTTTGAAAGAAAAATTTGATCATATAGGATTGTCAGGCTACAAAGAATTTATTCATTTTGGATTAACTTCACAGGATATTAATAATACCGCAATACCTTTTTTGACTAAACAGGCATTGGAAAAAATTCTTATACCCGAATTTAAAAATATTCTCAGTAAAATTGAAGAACTTTCACAAAAATGGAAAGATATACCAATGCTTGCTCGCACTCATGGTCAGGCTGCCACTCCCACAACTGTCGGAAAAGAATTAAAGGTTTTTGCATACAGACTTGAACAACAGTTGAAAACTCTCGAAAAAATAAATTATACTGCCAAATTCGGAGGCGCAACAGGTAATTTCAATGCCCATTTAATTGCTTACCCTGATATAAATTGGGAAAAATTTGCAGATGATTTTATTAAAAATTCTTTTGGACTTCAACGTTCACAATATACTACCCAGATTGATAACTATGATAATATTGCTGAACTTTTTGAATGCATAGAACGAATTAATACTGTTTTGCTTGATTTTTCAAAAGATATGTGGACTTATATATCGTTTGAATATTTTAAACAAAAAATATCCCCTGATGAAACAGGCTCTTCAACAATGCCGCATAAAATTAATCCTGTTGATTTTGAAAATGCAGAAGGAAACCTGGGAATAGCTAATGCACTATTATTATTTATGGCAGTTAAACTTCCTGTATCAAGAATGCAGCGTGATTTATCAGATTCAACAGTACTTCGAAATATAGGAGTTGCTGTTGCTCACACTCTTATAGCTGCAAAATCTATTATGAAAGGCATTTCAAAAATTGAAATTTGCAAAGATAAAATATATTCAGATCTCGATAAACACTGGGAAATTATAGCCGAAGCTATTCAAACTGTATTAAGAAGAGAAGGATTTTCAAAACCTTATGAATTACTTAAACAGTTTACAGCAGGAAAATCTGAAATTTCTAAAAATAATATTCTTTCTTTTATTGAAAATCTTGATGTTAATGACAAAATAAAAGAAGAACTAAAAAAAATTACTCCTTTCAATTATACAGGGACAGCAAGCAAAATCCATTGATTTTATGAAAGTTACAGGTTTCTCTTTTATTAGAAATGCAATTAAATACGGTTATCCAATAGAAGAATCTATTCTTTCGATTTTGCCTGTATGTGATGAATTTGTTATTGCCGTTGGAAAATCAGAAGATGGAACTCTTGATTTGATTAAAAATATTAATTCTGATAAAATAAAAATCATTGAAACTGTTTGGGATTATAATTTAAGACAAGGAGGAAAAGTATTAGCAGATGAAACTAATAAAGCTCTGAAAAACATTTCAAAAGATTCTGATTGGGCTTTTTATATTCAGGGAGATGAAGTGGTTCATGAAAAATATCTGCCTGAAATACACAGTACAATGGAAAAATGGAAAAATAATAAAGAAGTTGAAGGACTGTTGTTCAAATATTTGCATTTTTATGGTTCTTATGATTATGTGGGGGATTCACGAAAATGGTACAGAAACGAAATCAGAATAATAAGACCTTATGATGATATTCATTCATATAAAGATGCGCAAGGATTTAGACGCAACAATAAATTGCTAAAAGTTAAACCTGTTGATGCTTATATTTATCATTATGGCTGGGTAAAACCACCTGATCTGCAACAAGCAAAACAAAAAAATTTCAATAAATTATGGCATGATGATACATGGATAAAAAATAATATACCAGACACTGAATATTTTGATTATTCCCAAATAGACTCACTCGCATATTTTACAGGTACGCATCCAGCTACTATGTTAAAAAGGATAAAAGAGAAAAACTGGGAATTTTCTTTTGATCCAACATGTAAAAATTTAAAAGGCTTATCAAAACTGTTGTATATACTGGAAAAGAAAACTAAATACAGAATAGGAGAATATAAAAATTACAAATTATTGTAACTGTATAATATTATTTACTATTGCATATCTAACAATGTCAGCAGTAACATTACCATTAATTTTTTTTAAAATATTGGCTTTATGAACTTCAACTGTCCTTTTACTGATAAATAATTTTTTAGATATTTCTGAATTTTTATAACCAGAACTTATAAGTTTAGTAATCTCTATTTCTCTATTTGTTAATAATGATTTCCTGCTGTCATGTAATAATCTTTTTACATTATTGTCTGTATAATCTTGAAAACTAAAAGAAGAATTATCAACAGATAAATATTTTTTGCCATTACTGATATTATCAAATGCCAATAATTCGTCTATACTTGCATTTTTAGTAATAAAACCATATATTCCTGTATAAATTGCCGAAGTTACAAGTTCCATTTTGTTAATATGTTCCGAAATCAACAAAATTTTAGCAGTGGGGGATTCTTGAATAATTTTCATTGCTAAATCAATTCCATCATATTGAGGAATTTCAGCATTTAACAAAATTATATCCGGTTCAAGTTTGCCTGCTTGAATTATAGCCTGTATGCCATTATCGGATTCTCCTACAACTTCATATTTGGGAACTCTTAATAGCATTAATTTTATCCCTGCTCTAAATAAATTATGGCTATCGACTATCAAAACCCTTACTTTATCCATCTTAATTTTACTGTTATATTTTAAGATTATATTATAATAATTGACTAAAATTAATTAAAATATACCAGATACATAGCATAAATATGTACTTTTGTATGTTTTATTTTTTTGTGAAAACCAATAATGTCAGACAAAAATAAAATATATTTAATTGGAGCTGGTAATTTAGGATTACATCTGGCAAAGGCTCTAAAAAAAACTTCTTATGAATTCACCGGGGTATTCAGTCGACAACCACAAAATGCTTCTATGGCTGCAGAAATTCTTCAATGCAAAGCTGTTGACAATTTATATAATATTCCTGATAATACCGAAATTATTATCATTTCAGTACCTGACAGTATTTTGATTGAAATTGCTAAAAAATTGAAAGCGCCTGAACATATAGTAATCCATACATCAGGTTCGGTTGAAATGAATATTTTAAAACAAATTTCGCCTGCTTATGGCGTTATATATCCATTACAAACTTTTTCAAAAAAAAGAGAAATCTCATTCAATAATCTTGATGTTTTTGTTGAAGCTTCTGATAATAATGTATTGAGAAAAATATATAATATGCTTAATTCAATCGGAGCAAACCCGCATCTATTGAATTCAGAAAAAAGAGCAATATTGCACCTTGCTGCTGTCTTTGCCTGTAATTATACAAATTTTATGATATATAATGCTGAAAAAATTCTTGAAAAATATTCGATTCCCAGAGAATACCTGTATCCTTTAATTAAAGAAACTGTTTTAAAAGCTATCGAAAAAGGTGCCCGGGATTCTCAAACAGGTCCCGCTATTAGAGGCGATAAAATCATTATAGATAAACATTTGAAACTGCTTTCAGATAATAAATTGGCAAAACCAATATATGAACTACTAAGTAGCCTGATTTTAAAAGAGTTTGGTAAAGATTGACTGACAATTTAAAAAATATAAGCAAATAAGATTATCAGGTTTTATATATTAAAAAAAATTATGATTAAATTAAGTGTAAACGTTAATAAAATTGCAACACTTCGTAATGCACGAGGAGGTAACATACCCGATGTTGTTAAAACAGCTCTGGACATTGAATCTTATGGTGCCGATGGCATAACAGTGCATCCCCGCCCTGATGAAAGACATATAAGATACCAGGATGTCAGAGAACTGTCAAAAGTACTTAAAACCGAATTCAACATAGAAGGCTATCCTGGCGAAAAGTTTATAAATCTTGTGCTATCAGTTAAACCACATCAGGTTACACTGGTACCTGACCCTCCCGATGCACTTACTTCAAATGCAGGTTGGAATACTGTTAAATACCAGTCTTTTCTGAGCGATATTATACAAACATTACATAATAATGGAATAAGGACCTCTATTTTTGTTGATCCAAATACTGTGATGGTCGAAAATGCAGCAAAAACAGGTACAGACAGAATAGAACTTTATACAGAAAGTTATGCAAGAAATTATATTAAAAACAAAGAGTCTGCTATAAAACCTTTTATTGAAGCTGCTAAAATAGCAACTGATTGCGGTATTGGACTTAATGCCGGACATGATTTAAATCTTGAAAATTTAAGATATTTTGCTGCAAATATTCCTGCATTAAAGGAAGTATCAATTGGACATGCCTTAATATGCGATGCATTATATTATGGCATCGAAAACGTGGTTAGAATGTATAAATATTGTCTTGTGACAGATTAAATATTTGAGTCCACTCCGAAAAATCATTCTTATCTTAAATTATTTTTTTTGATAAAATAAATTAAAATTTCATAGATAAATTAATTAAAATTTAATTTATGGACTTTTCATAGTGGACTAATATTTTCAATTTTTTTTGTTTACATTTTATAATATAAATTAATATTTGTGGAATATATCCCTTAATTTTATAAAGACAATACCATAAATATCAGGAGTCCTTATATTTTTTGCTTACTTTTTTAATCGAATGCTATTAAATAAAATCCATAAAGAGAAAAACAGCAGACCTTACGACGTAAGTGCAGAACTGTATGAGGAATCATAACAGACAATGAAACAATTACATAATTTAACAACTTCACGATGAGAGTACCCCATATAACATAACTTTATAAATATTTTACCCTTTTAAATCCTTAGGAATTGCATATTTAGAAGCAATAATACTTATTTCGTAAAGTAAAAATAATGGAATTGAAACCAGCAATTGTGAAAAAATATCAGGTGGTGTTATAACAGATGAAATAGCAAGTATAATAACTATAGCATATTTTCTATTTTTCCTGAGAAAAGATGGATTTAATATACCTATTTTTGTCAGAAAAAATACAAATACAGGCATCTCAAATACAACTCCTGTTGTAATTATAACAGAAAATATAGTGTGAATATAAGAACTCAATGAGATTTGATTAGTAACCGTATCACTTACAGTATATGATGCAAAAAAATTAATGGTTAATGGAACTATTAAATAATAACTGACAAACACACCAAACAAAAAAAGTAAAATACAAATTATAACAACACTTTTAATTTTTTGGTGTTCTTCTTTATATAAAGCCGGTTTTATAAATTTCCATATTTCTATAATTATTAATGGTGATGACAGAACAATAGCAGACATAAACGATATATACATATGCATCATAAATTGTCCTGATAACTGTATATTAATAATATTTAAATCATTATTACCAATACAAAGTGATTTAAGAGATAATAATTTGCCAACTTTACATAACAAACGATTGGTGATAAAATTACTTCCCTTAGGCGATAAAATTATATTATTAAATATAAAATCTTTAAAACAAAAAGCAATAATTGTAAATATAAGCAAATATATAGCAGAACGAATAAGCATCCCCCTCATATCTTCAAGATGTTCCCAAAATGTCTTGTTATCTTTATCCATTTAAATTGAATTATTGATGCTATTCTAAAAATTTTATAAACTTTATTTTAATAATATTTATCTATATTTTATATCAATTTGTCTGTATTA
>JAKIYJ010000035.1 GCA_022708585.1 Bacteroidota bacterium | reverse complement strand
TATAGAGTCTATTTCCAATATTTTATCTCCAATTTCAATCCCGGCAATTTTTGCCGGAGATGTTGATATATTGTCAATATTGATTATATCAGCGAGTCCGACAACCAATACTCCCTCGGTTTTCAGTTCTATTCCGATAGTCTGACCACCGGGTATAATGTACTTTCCTTCCGTATCTATTACTTGGTCGCCTTTTGCAAATTTATATGGATTTGTTTTTAAATTAAAACCAAAAAAAACCGCAGTCATTAATACCGCAATAAAAAAAGTAAAGAATAAAACCCTTCTTAGAAAATTCCTCATTGTGCTCTCCTAAATAGTTTTATCCTTAACTTTTCCATTTAAAACTTGTTCTATTCACTTATTTTACTGTTAAATTCTATCAATTCCTTAGCATTATTTATAGATTTTTCAGTTATTTTCATTCCGCTCAACAATCTGGCAATTTCATAAATTTTGTTTTCTTTGTCTAACTTTTTAACTGTACTGAATGTATTATTGTCAACAACTTTTTTTTCAATCAAAAAATGATTTTTTGAAATTGAAGCAATTTGGGGTGAATGCGTGACACAGATAACTTGATTGTTCTTTGCAATATAATTCATTTTAACGCCGGCCATCTGTGCAGTCTTGCCGCTTATTCCCATGTCTATTTCGTCAAACACCATGGTTTGACCAATGTCGCTTTTTATTTTTTTAAAAGCTAACATTATTCTTGACGCTTCTCCTCCGGAAACTATTTTCTGAACGGAATTTAAGTCGCTTCCTACATTAGTGGAAATTAAAAATTCAACATCGTCAACACCGTCTGCAGATATATTTTTTTTATTGATTTTAACTTCAAACTCAATATTTTTCATATTAAGCTCGCTTAATTCGATTAAAATCTGCTTTTCAAGATATTCTGCAGCGGTTTTTCTTTTCTTAGATATAATACCTGCTTTTTCTATCAATAAATTATATATTTCATTTTTTTCTGTAATTAAAGAATTTAATTTTGAATCAGCTTTAAGAAGCAGACTTAATTCTTCATGGGATGCATTTCTGTATTCATTAATTTTTTCTATTGAAAAACCATATTTTCTTTTTAAACGATTAATAAGAGACATCCTGTTTTCAATATTATCCAGTTTTTTTTCGTCGAGGTCCAAATTTTCTGAATAGTCCCTTAAATCATAGCTTAATAGTTTTAATTCCTCTAACTGAATATCCACCCTTGAAAGAAATTCTTCCAGTTTTTCGTCATAGTTTTTAATTTTATTTATAATGCTGTAAACATTGTTTATATTATCGCTGTTAAGAATTTGTATTGCATCATACAAAGATTTTTTAATTTCCTGTATATTAGAAAGCTTTTTGATATTTTTAAGAAGCTCCTCTTCTTCAAATTCCTTTAACTCTGCACTATCAATTTCATTTATTTCATATTGTAACTGCTCAATTTTTTTATCTTTATTTAATAGTTTTTCTTTTAATGTGCTTATTTCGTTTATAACTCGGTTATATTTGACAAACAGCTCATTATAGGACTGAAGCAAGGGTGACAACTCATTTTGTATAAGACTGTCAAGCATTTTAATATGGTTTTCTTTTTTAAATAAGCTTTCATGACCAAATTGACCGTAAATGTCAATCAATAAACTGCCTATTGCCTTAATGGTGTTAAGAGGATAAGTTCTTCCGTTAACCTTGTTTATACTTTTGCCGTTTTGTAAAAGCTCCCTTGATATTATTAAAAAGTCATCCTTATCAATTTCAATGTTTAAACTCTTTAAGTCTTCATACAGGCTGTCATTATCGCCTATATCAAAAATTCCTTCTATTAATGCAGAATTTTTGCCTTTTCTTATTAGTTCTTTTGAAGCTCTATCCCCCAAAATAAGCTCAATTGCATTTATCAAAACCGATTTTCCGGACCCGGTTTCTCCTGTAAAAACATTGAATCCGGAGTCAAAATCAACAGATACATTTTCGAATACTGCAAAATTGCTTATATTTAAACTAAGCAGCATATCATCACCATTATCTTATATTCTTTTTAAATTCCTGCAATACCTTATCTACCTGTTCAATTTTTCGCACAGCTACAAAGACGTTATCATCTCCTGCCAATGTTCCTACAATTTCTTCAATTCCCATAAAATCAATGGCTGATGCACATATCTGAGCAGCTCCCGGAATTGTTTTAATAATTATCATATTCATTGCATTGTCGATTGAAACAACGGAATTTTCAAATATCTTATTCAATCTGTCCGTTATTCCTTCCTGGCTTTGACTTATGGTAGCATACTTATACTTACCGCTTTTAGACATTACCTTTACAAGTCTAAGCTCCTTTATATCTCTGGAAATTGTAGCTTGTGTAACATCAATACCCATATTTTTCAGGGCTTCAGCTAATTCCTCCTGGGTTTCAATTTCACTTTTTGAAATTAACTCAAGAATTTTTGTTTGTCTGGTATACTTTTTCATTTGACACCTCTTAGTTTTTTTATAGTTTTTCAAAGGCTTTATTTATTAAGTCTTTGAAATTAATTTCATTTGTATTTCCTGTAATTTTTAAGTGGGCAAGATATTCTATGTTTCCTGCCCCTCCTCTTATTGGAGAATAATCCATATTAATTAATTTCAAATTATTTGTTTTACAATAATTATTAATACTATTAAGTACCCCTAAATGTACTTCTCTTTTTTTTACTATACCTTTTTTCCCTATGTTTACCTTACCTGCTTCAAATTGAGGTTTTACCAGTGCGACAATATCTGTATCATTATGACTTAATTCGACAATTTTAGGTATAATATGTTGAAGCGAAATAAAAGAAACATCAACTGTTATAATGTCTATAATATCAGTAATTATAGATGTATCAATATATCTGAAATTTGTGTTTTCTAAATTAACAACTCGAATATCATTCTTTAATGAATCATGAAGCTGACCGCAGCCCACATCTATTGCATATACTTTTTTTGCTCCATGTTTTAACAGATAATCCGTAAATCCTCCGGTTGAAGCACCGATATCTACTGCTGTCTTATTTTCAATATTAATGTTAAATACATGAATTGCTTTTTCAATTTTTAAATAACCCCTACTTATATATACATCTTCTGTAATTTTTATTTTAACATCATCATTTACCATATATGATGGCTTTGTTATTAATTTATCATCCACAAATACAGAATTGTTTAAAATAAGCTCCTTTGCCTTTTCACGGCTGCCAACATACCCTTTATTATGCAAAAATACGTCAAGTCTGTAATTTTTCATTTTTATGCCTTGCCCGGTACATAAATATTCTTCTAAAAAAATAAATATTTGGATATTCAATAAAATTATAGCATATCAATTAACTTATATCAATTAATATTTTTAATAATTATTAAAATTTAAGGATACACCTTTATGGAAGTCAGCCTATAATACAGGTCTTCAAAGGAATGTTCCCTCTTATGTCTAAGGATTTCTTATTCAATATTTTCATCTATAATTTTGATTTTTCTTTGAGTGTCATCCAACTTTTTCATGCAAAAAGAATAAGCCTTCATTCCCTTTTCATAATTTTCCAGAAGCTCGTCAATTGAAATATCATCTTTATTTTCAAATTTCCGGACAATATTTTTTAATTCTTCCAAGGCACTTTCAAAATTATCGTACTCCATATTACACCTCTTTTATATCTCTTGTTTCTGCTTCTATTTTAAAGTCAGCAAATCTTATATGAAGAATATCTTTTAATTCTACCTGTTCTTTATGCTTTATAATATTTCCTGAATTGTCCGATACCAACGCAAATCCCTTTTCAAGCTGTTTCTTGTAATCAAAAGTATTCAATTTTTCTAACATTATTTTAAGATTGAAATAATACTCATTAATTTGTGAGGTAGTTTTATTTTTTATTAAATTTTTATAAGTATCTAACTGATTTTTTGTTTTATAAATATCCTCTAAGGGCAGGCTGCTTCTTAATAAATATTTATTAGATATTAGTTCAGCCTTTTTTAATGATATGGTATTGTTTGTTTCTGATTTCAAGGTAAATACAAGATTATCGAGCTTTTCTTCAATATCTTTGTAGTTTCTAATAATTCTTTCGGCTGCAGCAGTCGGAGTATGACAGTATACATCAGCCACATAGTCGGTCAGTGTTCTGTCTGTTTCGTGTCCTATTCCGGTAACAACCACAATATTGGATTTATAAACTTCCATTGCTACGTCCATATCGTTAAAAACATTTAAATCCTCAAAACTTCCTCCTCCTCTTGAAATGAGAATTACGTCAGTTTCCACACTGTTAAAATATTTTAATCCTTCAATAATACTTTTTTTGGATTTTTCTCCTTGTACCAATGTGTTGTATATAGTTATATCAATATTGGCTTTTACATTTTCAAATGTTTTTAATATATCCTTGATGGCTGCCCCAGTCTTTGAGGTAATTATGCCTATTCTTTGAGGGAATTCGGGAAGCTCTCTTTTGCGGTCAAAGAGTCCCTGCTCTTTTAGTTTTTCTTTTAATAGCTCCAAATCTAAAAGAATTTTACCTAATCCTGCCCTTTCAATATCTCTAACAATAAGCTGGTAGGTACCCTTTGCTTCGTATACGGAAAGCTCTCCTTCCGCTATTATTTTGTCCCCGTTTTTTGAAATTGTGTCGGCAAAAAAAGCAACACAAGATATACAGGATATTTCATCGCATAATGAAAAATAAGTATAGCCTGTCTTACTTATTCTAATGTTTGTAATTTCACCCTCAACCCTCAAATTATTCAGGATTGAATTACTCATTAAGTACTTTTTTATATATTGGTTTAAAACAGAAACTTTAATTGGTTTTAATTTCATTGTGCCACCTGTCAATAATGGGGAGATATGCAAGACCTAATGCATTGTCGGAAGAATTATTTACAGCAGGAAATAATACTTCATATCCTTTAACACTTTTTGTGATATAATTTCTTATATAGCTGTTGGATGCAACTCCTCCCGAAATAATTAAGGTTTTGTGTTGAAGATGTGACAGACTGCTTATTATATGTACTATATATTCGGCAATATAATCAAAAAGTGAAGTAATTATTACTTCCTTTGAATATTTATTTAGCAGATTGCCAAAATAGTTTTCCATTCCTGATAAGTTTATATATGAACCTTTTATCAGTCTTGGTCTTGTAATTTTTTCAAAAGTTTTGTCTTTAATGTATTCCTCCATATATTTTCCGCAAGGAAATATAAAACCCATCATGATTCCAAGCCTGTCTATGAGCTGTCCGAATGTAATATCCTTTGTCCCGCCTACAATTTTAATATCGAAGCCTTTAATGGCTTTATTGCAAGACAAAAATTCCGTGGTACCACCTGATATATGCACTGCAAGGAATTCATCGATATTTTTATAATTGTTTATTATTGAAGCTGCTATATGGTTTTCCTGATGAGAATATTCCAAAAACTCGCAATTTAATGTATCAGAAATAACCTTTCCGAAATTTCTTCCTGCAATAAATACGGGCATATATGAGTTTTCAGCATTTCGAGGTTTTGAACTAACTGATACAATCTTAATATTTGAAAGGTCATATGGAATTTTTTCGTATAGCTCCGGCAAGTTTTTTAAATGCTGAAATACAGCTTCTTGCTGTCTTAGGCCTTTTTGTCCTTTTTTTACTTCGAGTACCTTTCTTTCATCTGCAAGTATTTCATTGCTTTCTTCCTTAATAAGTGCAACGGATGTTGTATAAGAGCTTGTATCAATTCCAAGTATATATCTCATTTTTTTATGCACCTTACTACAGTACCTAAGATTCCGTTAATGAATTTATGGGAGTCTTCTTTTGAAAATTTTTTGCTTATTTCCACTGCTTCGTTAATTGATACACTTTCAGGTATTGTTTCATTATATAATATTTCAGAAAGAGCTATACGTAAGACTGCAAGGTCTACCTTTGCAATACGGGAGAGCTTCCAGTCCTTGGAATTATCGGTAATATGTTTGTCTATTTCTTCCATATTGTCAATCATATCGGATATTGTTTTATTTAAATAATCAATATCCATGTTTTCAAGCTCAAAATGCTCTAAATATTCTGTAATATTATTTTTGTTAAAATCTTTGTTTACGTCCATACTGTATGCAATTTTTACAGCTTCTTCTCTAGTTTCTTTACGTTTCATGTTTACTCCTGATACTATAAAAGTTTTACTGCCGCAGAAGGTATACTCTTCCTTATGCACCATTAGGGGGACAATCCATATGGTGTGTCCCCCATCCTCTACTCTATTGCTATGTTGGCAGCATCCTTTTCTTTTTCTTGTACTTTCTCCTGTATTTTTTCCTGAACGATATTAAGTACGTGGACGTTTACAGCTGCCACCTTTAAGTCTGTCATAGTTTCAATTTCTTTCTTTATTGCTAATTGAACTTCTCTTGCTACCTCATTTATTTTATAGCCATATTCAACATTGATAAAAATGTCCACTACTACTGTATCTTCATTAACATCGACTTTTATACCTTTTGAATAATTATTTTTTGAAAATAAATTGGTGATTCCGTCTGTTACACCTGTACGAGTAGTATTGACGCCTTTAACTTGACTCGCTGCTATACCTGCAATAATTATTACAACATCATCGGATATTTTTACCTGACCGAATTCAAATTTTTCATTGTCCATTGTAGCACCTCCTAAAATAATTATAGCAGAAGTTGAAAATATTTACAAATCAATATTATCAAATTTCACGATTTTTATTTGAGAAGGTGTATAATTAGTTTCTGAAACGACTACATCTAAAATAACTGTGGCATCTGCCTTTTCAATCGTGTCATTTGTTACAATTTTAACCATGCTTTCATCTACAATGGCAACTGATTCGTTATACCCTTTTGATTGAAGCATAAGCTCAATTCCCTGTTCTGCTTCAATAAATGAATTCTTTTTCAATAAAAGCTGCTCAAATTGCTCCTTAGTTTCGTCAGATATCAATGATGAGCTCAAACTTTCTTCAAGATAATCCAATACATCCATGTTGCTTTTTTCCTTGTTTAATTTAAAGTTAGCAAAGCTGGCATTTAAAACACCCAGGACACCTTCCGAGGAAGCTTCCTCAGCAGACGATAAATCTGTTATATCCCCCAAAATTTCATAATCTGTTTCCTCCGGCAGCACTTCTGCAAAATCAACTTCATTAACTCCGCCCTCAATTATTTCTGCAATGTCACCTTCCAAATCTGCCGGCTCCATCTGGCCTGTTTCAAGATCATCAAATGCATTATCCGGCGTCAAACTCATATTTATATACCCAATAATAAATATTATTGCCAGAGATGCTAAAAATACTAATGTTTCTTTTCTCATTATCATAAGACCCCCTTAGTTTATAACTATTATTTCAATATCATTTAATTTGATATCCAATAAAGTTTTTACAGAATTGATTAGAATACTGTAAATATCTTTATTTCCGCTGTAATTTACTACCACAAGCACACCGGATATTTCAGGATATTGATAATACCGCTCAACTACTGAATTATCCCTGCCTAATATTACTTTATTTTGTTTTGTCTCTCTGTTCACCTCTCTTTTAGTACCGTCACTCATAGATTCAATATTTGTTTCATTGCTGATATTTTCATCATAAACAGGTTCCAGTATCGGAGTTTGTTTTGTGTAAATCATTACATCAACACTGTTAATATCATCAATTTTACTAAGTATTTCCTCCATTCTTTTTTCTAATGCATATACATAGCTTTCTGTTTTCACTTCACTATCTTGATAACTTACAGGCTCCCCTGAAACTTTTGAAAAATCAAGTTTTAATATTAAGGATATTATCACCAGCAATATGAAAACATTAACTGCATAGCTTAATTTTTTGTTTTCTTTTAGCATTTTAAAAAATTCATTCATAAGCCCCTCCGTTTATTTCTATCTTATCTGAGCTAAGTTGAAAAATTTCAGCTATGTTTGATTTCAATCTATCGAGCTCATCTTTTCCAATCATCTTTCTTAGGTTGACTATGGCTGATATTTGCATGTCCTCTTGAAATCTTAAGATAATATTTGAAACAACTTCTCCTTGGAAATTCTCTTTATTAATTGATTCAATAATTTCGGGAGAAATGCTTTTTACGTTTACCTCTCTTTGAAAGGCAGGAACTTCGGTTGTTACCGGCAATTTTACATTCATGCTCCCATTAAGAAATATATTATCCAGAATGAAAATAATGATTAAAAGTTTAATAGATATTCTGCAAAATTTCTGTGTTTTTCCCTCCGGGAAAATTATCATTATTAAATTAAAAATAAGTATTAATATCAAGGTATTAACAATCGTTGTTTTCATAGTTATCCTAATATGTTGTTCATATAATTTATTATTATTGAGTAATAAACAGTGACAATTACTAAGGGAGTAATAAGGCATATAAGGTAAATATAGAATATATCCGCCATTTCATAAATCAGATTGGATATATTTTCATTAAAAGGTTCAGTCACTACCCCTAATACTTTGTATATAATAAGTGCTATACTAATCTTTATTATTGAGCCGCCAAATGATGACAGAATAAAAACTATTACTACAATTCCAAGTACATCTTTTATCATCAATAAGCTTTTTAAAAAAACACCGAAGAAAGATGTTACTGCATTTCCCACAACAGGCAATGAAGCCGGAGACATTGCCTTTAATGAACTTATAAAAATATTATCTGTTTTATATAATATATATCCTTGTACAGAAAAATTTATGACTACAATAATCATAAATCCGGTTAAAATTAAAAGGGTTCCTTTTTTTAATGCCTTGTACAAAAGCTTGGCATTAATAAGCTCATTCATGTTGTTGGTTAATATAACAGCTATCATTATTACCGTCATAATATCGATGAAGCTGTAAATAAACTGAGTTGTAATCCCTATTGTATAGTTAAGGGAAGTTTGAAAGAACTGCAGCAAACTCAACTTACCGAATGTAAGCATTGCTGCCATAAATATTGCATTGATTTCTTCCGTAATAGTTTTAAAATCAGTAAAATCACTTTTAAGTATACTTTTAATGCTGAGTACATCCTTAAGTATGATAGTAAAAATAATAATTACCGAAAATAATACAACTATGTCCGAAACACTTTTTCCGGTATCTTCATCGGTAAAATAGTTTATTATGGTTAGAGCTATGCAAATGATAAACACATTGATACCGGTTTTCAAAATATCTTTGAAAAAACTTTGTTCTTTTTTTAACTCATAGTACAAATAATCCTTCAAGCTCACATCTAAGTTTCCTGTAAAAGCGTTTCTTATCAAGTCTCGTATACGTATGTTATTTTCTCTGAAATACGCATTTTTTTCGTTTATATAATCTTCTATACCCTTAGTAGGAATTTCATCCATTGCTTCGTCCATGGTTGAGGCTTTGCACGTAAAGGTAAATAATACGGTAAACACAATTATAAATAAGGTTATTTTTTTCATTTTATCACCCGTTAACTAAGATCAAAATTTGATCTAAAAATATTTTTATAACATCAATGGAATAGATGAGTATTATAAGCTTTCCGGCAATTTCAACCTTTTTCCCCACAGATTCATAATCTAAATCCTTGCATAAAAGTGATATGAAGTCACAAATGTAAGCTATACCGACAATTTTTAATATGGTACCGAAATATTCAGTCTTT
Source organism: Bacteroidota bacterium (assembly GCA_022708585.1). Taxonomy (GTDB): domain Bacteria; phylum Bacteroidota; class Bacteroidia; order Bacteroidales; family JAKIYJ01; genus JAKIYJ01. Next base: position 932 of record JAKIYJ010000035.1, on the reverse strand, counting down.
ATATCATATTTTACAAATAAATCTACAATTTCTTCCAAATAAACTCTAAGCTCTTTAAAAAGCAGGAAAATTACAACAATACCGAAAATAACTGTTATGTAGACTTTGAATTCGGAGTTGAATTTGGATAAAGTTATTCCCATAATTAATGTAATTACAGCTATAAGAATTATTTTCATCAAAAGCATGATATCCCTCTTCAATATAAGTTAAATACAGATTTTACCTCCGTAAACAGTTCATTCATCATTCCCACAATCAAAGCCATTACAACAATAACTCCCGCTAAGGTAACAAACATGGCTTGTTCATCTCTTCCCGTCTTTGTTAAAATCTGATTAAATACCGCAACTACAATTCCTATTGCTCCTATTTTAAATATTAAATCTATATCCATATTCCCCTCCTAAGACATTATGATAGCTGCCAGACAACCTGCAAGAAATGAAATTCTGTTGTTTAATGTTTTTTTCTCATTGTGCTTAATAGAAAATTCTTTCATAGCCCTTTCCATTTCTTCGATGGTAAATTTAAGCTTTCTGTCCAATACTTCCGAATATGTACAACCATAGTAATCAATTATCTCTGTAAAGTACGCATTAAAAGCCTCCGGAGTTGACATAATTTTATTTATGTTAACCAAAAGCTCTTTTGAGCTTTTTTTGTTTTTCAAAATATTTATCATAGACTTTATTATCACTTCTGTTTCTATGCTTTTAAAATTATATTTTAAGCATATTTCTTCTATAGACATTTTCATATCACACGAATATACCCTGAGATATTCCGTGAAATTAATTAATTCCTTCATTTTTTTTATTTTTTCATCACCATCATGGTTTATTGAGCTGAATATATACTTAACGGTAACTACTGTGCCTGCAAATAGTGCAATCCTAATCCAAATCATTGTAAATCACCCTGTTCTTTTG
>JAKIYJ010000034.1 GCA_022708585.1 Bacteroidota bacterium | reverse complement strand
GAAATTAAAAATAAAAAAATAAATCCACAAAAAATAGAAATAAACTTTGATGATTTTTCAAAAATTGATTTACGTTCCGGAGTGATAATAGCAGCCGAAAAAATACCTAAAACTAAAAAACTTCTCAAATTGACTGTTGATACTGGTTTAGACAAAAGAACAGTAGTCTCAGGTATTGCAGAATATTATACTCCTGAAAGTGTTATTGGACAGAAAGTTTGTATACTTGTTAACCTTGCTCCTCGTGAACTTAAAGGCATTAAATCTTATGGAATGATACTTATGACTGAAAATTATGAAGGAAAACTTTCATTTGTTACTCCAGGCGAAAATACAGAACCTGGAGACGAAATAAGGTGATTTTTTGAATAATATATTTTAATAATTGTGGAATGTATAATTCTATGTATATATATCTTGAAACATCAAAATTTAAGATAAATAAAAGCTTGCGAATCAGTATTATAAGCCTGAAATATAATTAATATCACGATAAAAGAAACCAATATTTTTAAGGACCAGTGGAGGTTGGAATAAAATTTCTTGATTTTATCAATTAATGTAATCGGCAAATAATGTAATATTAACGATAAAAGTAATATACTTAATGGTAAAATATAAATTTTTGCCCAATCTAAAATTAAATTAAATTCTAATCCTGAAAATATTTTGTTCAACATTAAAAAAGATTTAGAAAGATTTTCGCTTCTAAAAATTATCATTGTAAATACGAGAAAATGAAAGCATATTAAAATGCTTAAAAATTTATATATTTTAGGATTAAATATTTTGGAAACTTTTTTTCTTAATTTGCTGGTTGTTATATCCCATGTAATTGCCAGTCCATGTAAAATTCCCCATATTACATAAGTCAATGCCGGTCCATGCCATAACCCCGATATTGTAAATGTAATCAAAACGGCAAGAACTACTCCTGCTGATTTAAATTTTCTAAAATAAAACGATAAAGGTTGATAAATATATTCATTTAGCCATGATGAAAGAGTGATATGCCATCTTCGCCAGAATTCAGAAATATTTTGAGCAAGAAAAGGTTTGTTAAAGTTAGGCTCAATTGAAAATCCAAGTAATAGAGCCAGTCCAATAACAATATCAGTATAGCCCGAAAAATCGAAATACAATTGCATGGTATAACCATAACCTGCCATCAAGGTTTCAAAATTTGAAAAAAACTCTGGTGCATCAAAAACTCTGTCGACAAGATTTCGCCCAAGCATATCTGCTATAACTATTTTTTTAAAGGTGCCGCACAAAATCAAAAAAAGACCATTCCCTGCTTTGGTTTTATCAATAATTACATTTGAATTCAGTTGAGGTAAAAGATTTCGAGCTTTTGAAATTGGTCCTGCAAGAATATTAGGGAAAAATGAAACATAGAGTAAATAATTTATATAGTTTTTTTCAGGTTGTTCTATAATTTCACGTTTTAAATCAAAAATATAACTTAATGTTTTAAACACATAGAAAGATATGCCTAATGGCATAACGAAATTAAGCCAGTCAGGAGGAGTATAACTTAAATTTTGATGAAAAATTTCATTTATTAAATCAATTCTGATATGATAAAAAAATTCCGAATATTTAAAATACAATAAACTTCCTGCGTCAATAATGATGGACAATAATACCAATAAAGATTTATATTTTTCTTTTTTTGAATAAAAAATTGCTTTCCCAATAAAATAATCAGAAGTTGCAATAAATATCAATAAAAAAACATATAAACCGCTGATTTTATAATAGAAATAAAGACTAAATAATAATAATAGAAAGTTGCGTAATTTTATTTTTTTTAAAAATAATGCATATAAAAAATAAAATAATGTAAATAAAGATATAAAAAAAACAGATGTAAATGTTAATAGTTGTTCTGGAATGTAAAAAAATATTTCAGGCACAGAAGAGATAAAATTTTGCCACATACTATCTATTTTATGATTAGAATCATTCCCGGTTTTAAATTGTCGTTTGTTAAATTGTTCAACTGCTTGATTTTGTCAACAGTAGTATTATATCTTTTAGCTATTACCCACAAATTTTCTCCAGGTTTTACTTCATGCTTTATTTTTTGTTGTGCTTGTGAAGTACTTTTTTTATCTTGAAGGCTTGATTTGTTATCATTAGTATCTTTATAATTTGAATAAATAATTAATTTTTTCCCAGCAATAATTTTGTTTGTACTCAAATTATTCCATTTTTTTAAATCATTGACTGTTACATGATATTTCTGTGCTATTGAGCCAAGATTATCGCCTTGTTTTATAACATATTCCAGTTTTTGTCCTTTTATAGAGTAGTTTTGATTGGCATTTGAAACAGCTTTGGTTTCAGTTGCAACTTGTACTTTTACATTTTCCTTTTTTAAAATAATATTTTTATCGAAATATGAAACAAGTTCAGAAGAATCGATTTTATTGTTTATTGCGATCAGAGTGTCAATATTGTTATTACGTAACCATTTTTGGTATGACATAAGTATGGCGTTAAGAAAAAGTTCTGCTTTTACCTGATATCCTTTATCAGTAAGATGTACCTTGTCTTTTTTAGCTAATCCGTTTGCCAGCCATTTCATCATAGATTTGTTTTCTCCTGCTACTCTATAATAATCATAAAAGGCACAATTATTTTTAAAGGCTACACTTCGGGTTAATTCTGAAAAATATTCACATTCGGCAACATTATATGTTTTACGGTAAAAATTTTGTGAACTGTTTATTATTATTGCTGTATTTGGTGATGCCACTTTAATATTTTTAATAATTTCATGCAACATTGTTTCCATTTTGGAATATGCAAAAGGTTGTTTGTAGAAGTCGTTCCCCCCAAGATCTATAATAACCAGATCCGGGTCATAAGCCGAAAGTTGTTCAATAAAAAGATTTTGAGATAAAATACTATTATATCCTGCGCCATTTATTCCAGTACTTGAATATAAAATTCCATCATTTGTCGACGATTCTATAAAAAGTCCATAAAATTCAAGAAAATTTTGTTGTTTTTTTGTTTTATTAACTAAAAAATATAATGTATCGGCACTTTTGGGTAATTTAACTTCAATAAATTTATTGTTATTTTCAAAATAACATGGTATATAAAGAGTATCATTGCAAGAAGATGCTTTTAAATTAAGGTCAAAACTTTCAGGAGAATTTTTTAACAATAATTTTAACAAATTAAAATTTTCGGGTAAACTGTTTTTTTGAAAAACAAATTTAAATCCTGCATTTGTATCTGTTGTATATATTGTTACTCCGCTTATACCTATATCAAATTTTCTTTCTTTATCAATATTTTTTGAATTTTCCCAATTTCCTTCCGCAAAGGTTCTATAATCCCAAGCAGAATGCGTATTGGCGGCTCTGTATGGGAAAACAAGTCCTCTGCCTCCATAACCAAATATTTGCTGAAACCTGTTACGTAAATATCCCGTACCTATATCAGCTTGTACATGCGAATCGCCAATATGCAATATTTTTACTTTTTGATTTCTGGAATTTGATAACTTGTCAAAAAATGAACTTATGGCGTTTGAATTAACCCATTCAATAAAATTTACATTGTATCGGATAAAAGGATAATAACTTGTATATTTAATAATAGATGCTATATAATCAGGATCTTTTAAAGAATCTTCTGGAACAAAAGCATAAGTTTTCTGAAATAAGCCAACAAAAATTAAAAATATGCTGTATACTAATATGTGATTATATTTTCTAACTTTTATCATTTTTTTTGATGATTTTACAATAACTTGTGTTTTCGTAACTTATATGAATTATATTCAATCATAATTGTGTTAAACAATTCATCTGCTATGATTTGTTGTCCTTTGGGTGAAAAATGTCCTTCTGGTGAAGAGAGTCTTTTAGATGTCCATGAATTAATAGATCCTTCTCCGCCCATTGTTGCATAAAGATCCCAAAATGCACACCCTGCTTTTAGGGCTGCTCTCCTTTGTGCCTCAACAATTTGATATATTTGAGGATAAGATACATATTTATCACCTTTTTTTCTTGCCATATCACCTGTACTAACAACCAGAATGCTTGCATCGGGAACAGCCTGTTTGAATTTTATGAATAATAAGTAATATATTTTTTCAAGTTGTTTATAGCCAATAGAATCGTGAACATAAGGAACTAAATTGCCACCATATTGAAAAATAATAAGTTTTGTGTTTAATATTTTTAATTGTTTTGCAAGATAATCTTGATTAATATTGAGTAATCCTGTGCCACTATGACCCCTTATAGCATAATTATCAATCTGAACTCCATTGTTTGCATCTAACAATAATCCATAAAAATCAGGGCTTTTAGCGGATTCGAATTCAATTTTCAAATAATCAGGATAATTGCCTAAATTAAAATTATGAATGCAAAAAGTCTTCACAGGAGGGAGAGTATCATTAAAGTTAAAACTTTTGTTTTTATCATTTATTTTAACAAAACAAGGTAAAGTTGAATTACCATACATTACAGATATTTTATTGTAATTGATTTGAGAAAATAGTTTGATAATAATTCCTGATTTTGTCGATGTAAGCCATCTAATATATGTTGTATCATTAAAATTTGAAAGTGTATCAGAATCTTTTTTAAAAGTTTGTTTGCAATTATTAAATTTAAATACAACCCCTGCAATCCCATATAATCCTGATGGGTATTTATTGTTGAATACATTAAATCTGCACCAATTTCCTGTGGTTTCTCTTGAATATAAAATAGGACTGGCTATATCAGTAAATGGTATATAACCAACTCCGCTGCCACCAAATTTTTTTTGAAACTTTTTTCTCAATATAGAAGTTATTCTGTCGCCTTCTAATTGTGAATCCCCATAATGAGCAATGCGTACAATGCAAGTATCTGATTGATTTATTAATGCATCAAAAAAATAATCCAGAGCATAGTTATTGTTGTTATCATCAGGGTTTTCTAAAAAAATATTCTTTTTGTTCTGACCACAAGTTAATATTTGTCTTCTGGACAACATTTTGTTTTTATTATCACCCATATACTTATCTATTAAACTATCGGCTTTTGTATTGGTATGGGCTACAGTAAAATCAACCAGTTCTGAAAAGGAATAAAAATTTAATCCAACTTTTGAAAAAATTTTTGTTTCATCTTTATAAAAAGAAAGAATTAAAAATAATATTTCCACAAAAACAATAATAAAAAATACTTGCCATATTTTATTATTATGATTCATTGATTAATATGTATGTATAAGTGAAGTATTAAAGTTTTCGTTAAGCTTGCGAAGATACTGTGTTTTTTAGTGCGATGATGCTAAAATAAAAAATCGGGTTATTTCTTTTTTCGAAAGGGATAAGTTGTTTACGATTTTGTTGATTTATGATTTTTTAACTTTTATCTTCCAGTAGAGGTACAAAACTAAAATCACCAAATTTTTGAGTTTCAAAATCATTATCTGAAATCTTCTTTACACGAAGCATTTCCTGTATATTTTTTTCGCCAACAGGTATTACGAGTAGTCCACCTGGTTTTAATTGTTTTTTTAATGTTTCTGGAATATGAGGTGCAGCAGCGGTTACAAGTATTTTATCAAAAGGAGCATAAGCAGGTAACCCTTTATAGCCATCGCCATAAAAAAGTCTTACCTGATAATTAAGTTCTGACAGCAAGGCTTTGGTTTTAAGATATAATGGACGTATTCTTTCAATACTAAAAACTTTTGCACCCATAACATAAAGTATGCTTGACTGATAACCTGAGCCTGTACCTATTTCTAAAATTTTATCTCCTTTTTTAACTTCTAATAGTTGTGTTTGAAATGCAACAGTATATGGCTGCGATATTGTTTGCCCCCAACCTATTGAAAATGGCTTATCCTGATATGCATATTCAAGAAAAGAAGAATCTAAAAAGAAATGACGAGGAACTTCCATTATAACTTTTAAAACAGCTTCATCTGTAATACCTTTTTGTTTGATGCTTTCAACAAGTTTGCGCCTTAATCCCTGATGACGATAACTGTCTTCTCTCTTCATTATTCAATAAATTATTAATGATTTTTATATGCTTGTCTTGTGCAAAAATACTATTTATTGTTAATTAAAAAAAGTTATTTTTGCGATTGTTTTATTAATTATATAAATATTTATGTTGAAAATAGGTGTGTTAGGTGCTGGTCATCTTGGTAAAATTCATATTAAATGTATAAGAGAAATTCCTGAATGGGATATTGTTGGATTTTATGATATTAATCCTGAAATAAGGGAAACTGTTAGTAAGGAGTTTGAAATTAAAGCTTATGACAGTCCCGAGGAACTTATAGAACAAATTGATGTTGTTGATATAGTTACACCAACTATATCTCATTTTGATTGTGCCTCAACAGCTTTAAAAAAGTCAAAACATGTTTTTATTGAAAAGCCCATCGTTACAACACTCGCTGAAGCCCGTGAACTTATTGATATTGCGACAGAAGCAGGTGTTAAAGTGCAGGTCGGTCATGTTGAAAGATTCAATCCGGCTTTCTTGGCAGCTTCTCCATACATTGAAAATCCTATGTTTATTGAAACACATCGTCTTTCACAATTTAATCCCAGAGGAACTGATATCCCTGTTATACTCGACTTGATGATTCATGATATTGATATAGTTATGAGTGTTGTTAAATCAGATATAAGAAAAATAAGTGCCAGCGGAGTGGCTATTGTCAGCGAAACCCCTGATATTGCCAATGCTCGAATTGAATTCGATAATGGATGTACTGCTAATCTTACATCAAGTCGCTTTTCTTTAAAAAATATGCGTAAATCCAGATTTTTTCAAAAAAATGCTTATATATCGGTTGACTTTCTTAAACAGGAAACAGAAATTATCAGCCTCAAAGATGTTCAAAATAATAATGATCCCTTCGCTATGATATTAGATTTAGGTAATGGTAAAACTCCTAAACAAATCATTTTTGAAAAACCTGAAATAAAACAACTTAATGCTATCAAAACAGAACTTAAAAGTTTCTATAACTCTATTATCAAAAATGTTGAACCTCCTGTAACAATAATCGATGGATATAACGCACTTGAAGTAGCTTATAAAATTATGGATAAACTTGTTACAAGTCCAACTATGCTCCAATAATTTTTTTACTTAACTTGATGTCAGTTACTTACTGGTTCAGCAATAATGTGTGATTATTAACGTTGTGTTTTAAATAAAGGTACTTTGGTGTAATTTTTTTATCAATAATGTTATTAATTAAAAAAAAACGGATATTTTTATCAGTATTCTCTTTTATTATAGTGTTAATTTTATGTTCTGCTTGTGAATGGATAAATCCAGATGAACAAATTCCTTCTTTTATACGCATAGAAGCTATTAATCTTACTACTGATTATTATACAGAAGGTACGGCTTCTCATAAGATAACAGATGCTTGGGTATATGTTGATGATGATATTATTGGAGGTTTTGAGATGCCTGCTGTTATACCTGTATTGAAAAAAGGAGTACATAAAATTACTATTAAACCTGGTATTCAATTAAATGGTACTGCATCAACTCGGGCTATTTACCCTTTCTATAATGATATTGTTGTTACTGTGAATCTTGTTGAAGACCAGATTACTGACCTTGGTATAGTACAAACTAAATATAATGCTTCAACTAAATTTGCATGGATAGAAAATTTTGAACAAGCTGGAATTTCTATAGAATCAACATCTAAAAGTGATACTGTTTTGCAGCAAATTTCAAACCCTGATAAAATTTTTGAAGGATGGTCGGGGATAATAAATCTTGATGCAAATAAGACCGTTTATGAAGGAGCAAGTCATGTCGCTTATGATTTACCTAAAAATGGAAGCTCTGTCTTTCTTGAACTTAATTATAAAACCAATAATTCTTTTATTGTCGGTTTATTCATTAATAATTTTTCAACCACTGTGCAACAACCTGTCGTAGTTGTTAATAAATCTGATATATGGAAAAAAATCTATATTAATTTTACAACTGTTACAAGTCGCGAGGTTAATGCCCTTAATTTTAAAATTTTTATTGGTGCTATTAAAGAAGATGATGTAGACATACCTGAAATTCTTATTGATAATATTAAACTTGTACATTTTTAAAGATTGTTGATATATGAATAAAAAAATGCAGGTGTTTAAGTATGTTTTGTTTGATGTTATAGCAGCAGTAATATCATGGGGGTTGTTATACCTGTATAGAAAAAGTATAATTGAAAACACAATTGTTGATAATTTTAAAATCATTTTTTATGATATAAAACTTTATTTAGGACTTGTTATTGTTCCTGTTTTCTGGGTAGGGCTTTATGCTATTAGTGGAACATATCGTAAAATTTTTCGCAAATCTCGTTTGCGAGAATTGGGTCAAACTCTATTGCAGACATTAATTGGCTGTCTCATTATTTTCTTTGTCCTGATACTTGATGATGTGGTTAACAGCTATAAAAATTATTACAGTTCTTTTGTATTTCTTTTTACGGTTCATTTTTCAATTACTTTCTTATTCAGGTTTATTATAACTACGACTACTGCACGCAAAATACAACAGGGTAAAATTGGTTTTAATACTTTAATCATAGGTAGCAATGGCAATGCAGTAGATATTTATAAAGAAATTAAAAATCAGGAGATTTCTTCAGGAAATAAATTTGTAGGATTTGTATACGTTGACAAATACGAGACCTATAAACTTGATGAATTTTTGCCAAATTTAGGTTCTTATCAAAATCTTAATGATATTATTGTTAAAAATAAAATTGAAGAAGTGATAATAGCCATAGAATCGTCTGAACATAAAATTATTGAGGATATTATTACTAAATTAGAAGATGTAAATGTTGTTATTAAAATAATTCCTGGCATGCATGATATTTTACTTGGTTCTGTAAAAATGACAGGAATATTTCATGTGCCTTTAATACAAATTTATCCAGATTTATTACCAGCTTGGCAACAATTTTTAAAAAGATTCCTTGATATAGTAATTTCTTCTTTATGTTTAATCATCCTTTCCCCAGTTTTTGTTTTCGTTGCTGTTGGAGTTAAGTTATCATCAAAAGGTCCTATATTTTATTCTCATCAGCGTATAGGATTACATGGTAAACCTTTTGTAATTTATAAATTTCGTTCAATGTATGTTGATGCCGAAAAAAATGGACCTCAACTCAGTTCTAAAAATGACCCACGCATAACTCCTTTTGGAAAATTTTTAAGAAAAGTAAGACTTGATGAAATACCTCAGTTTTATAATGTACTTATAGGCGAAATGTCTCTTGTAGGACCGCGTCCAGAACGTCAATATTATATTGACCAGATTATACCTAAAGCCCCTCATTATAAGTTGCTCCTTAAAGTAAAACCTGGTATTACCTCCTGGGGGCAAGTTAAATATGGCTATGCCGAAAATGTTGAACAAATGATAGAAAGATTGAAATATGACATACTTTATATAGAAAATATGTCACTAACAATGGATTTAAAAATTCTTATATATACCGCTCTAATTATTTTACAGGGTAGAGGCAAATGACTTGACGATTTTTTTTACAGAATAAATTATCGTCTTATGTCATATAACAATAGAATATGTAGATTTTGCTTTAATTTTATAAAAAATATTATCTATTTAAGCAAAACTTTTAAAAGAAAATAATCAGCTGCAATTAATATAAAAATTATAACTTTGCTAATATTTTTTTTATTTTATTAATACATAATAACAATGAACAAAACAGATTTATCAAAACAAGACGTAGAAAAAATGATACAAAAATTTCATTTTTCTGAAGAAATTCAACAAATCATCAATAATGAAAATCTTTTACCATTGGGAGTTTTAAATAGATTAAATTCTGCTTATCCAGATTATTCTACTTTTAATGAAAATGCTGATTTTATTTTTCATGATAAGGAGGCTTATATAGGATTAAAAGGTTTTAGAGAAGTTGTTGAAATACTTTCTAAAAATGGTATCATCATAGATCACCTTGAAGAAAGAGAACTTTTTATACAAGTATACAGATTTATGGTTACCAAACATATATTAAATCTAATTAATTGGAAAAATTTTCAAAATGATTCGTTATTTCAACTGGTATTTCCTCAACCTGGAATGATGCGTAAGGAAATTAAGGATAAATATCATAATGCTAAAACACCAGAAGAAAAAAAACAAGTAATAAATGATTATTTTATTCAGACAAATCCTCACGATGGGCATCAGAAACTTAACAAACCTGTTTTTGTTAACGCTGATGGTGAAATTGAAATTATTGAAGGCAGTCAACATAAATATCCACTATGTCAGTTGATTTTTGATAAAGAGACACAAAATTGCTTTGCTTTTTGCAGTTACTGTTTTCGACATGCTCAGGTTAGAGGCGACAGAGATATGTTTATACAAAAAGATATTTCTCAGGTACACAGATATTTGAAAATGCATAAGGAGGTTTCAGATATCCTTATTACAGGCGGTGATGCAGCTTATATCACACCGGAACGATTTGAAGAATATATTGATCCATTTATCAATGACCCTGAACTATTGCATATTAAATCGGTTAGACTTGGTACACGTATACTTACATATTATCCTGAAAAAATATTAAGCAGGTCTTATGAGAGTA
>JAKIYJ010000001.1 GCA_022708585.1 Bacteroidota bacterium | reverse complement strand
GCAGTTACTTCTTTTGCTTTGCCAAGGCCATAGCCTACTACACCATTTTCATTACCTACAACAACTATTGCGGCAAAACTAAAAGTACGTCCGCCTTTTGTAACTTTTGTAACTCTTTTAACGGCTACAAGTCTATCTTTAAGTTCAATTTCGGTTGCTTTAACCCTTTGTACATTAATTTTTGGCATAATATATTAAAATTTAAGTCCTCCTTCACGTGCAGCATCTGCAAGTGTTTTAATTCTTCCATGATAAAGATACCCGTTTCTATCAAAGACTACTGAGTTAATTCCAGCATCCAATGCTTTTTTAGCAATACCTACCAGTTTTGCCTGTTCAATTTTATTGATTTTTTTATCTGAAATTTCTGTAATTCTGGAAGAAGCAGAAACTATTGTATGACCTTTGGTATCGTCAATAATTTGTGCATAAATTTGGCAGTTGCTTCTAAAAACGCTTAATCTTGGTTTTTCAGGTGTACCTTTAACTATTTTACGAATTCTCATTTTAATTCGTTTTCTTCTATAATTTTTTTTATCTGTATTATTCATAATCTCAATTTTTTTATTGTAGACAATAATAAATTATTTTTGAGCAGCTGATTTACCAGCTTTTCTACGTACAATTTCATTAAGAAATCTTATACCTTTTCCTTTATATGGTTCGGGTTTTCTAAGAGAACGTATTTTGGCAGCTACTTGTCCTATGAGTTCTTTATCAATTGAAGATAATATGATAGTAGGATTTTTCCCTCTTTCAGCAGTAGTTGAAACTTTAATTTCCTGTGGTAATTCAAGTATAATATTATGTGAATAGCCCAATGATAATTCAAGCAATTGTCCATTAGCCTGCGCTTTATAACCAACGCCAACCAGTTCTTGAACAATAGTAAAACCTTCTGAAACTCCTTTTACCATATTTGCAACGAGTGCTCTATAAAGTCCATGTAGGGCTTTAGTTGTTTTCTCGTCATTTTCTCTATTTAAAATCAAATTATTATTATCAATATTTATTTTAATTAAGGGATTAATATTACGAGCAAGTTGGCCTTTGGGACCTTTAACAGTTATAATATTATTTTCATCTATATTAATATGTACTCCATCGGGTATAGCAACAGGTAATTTTCCAATTCTTGACATTAAAATGTTCCTCCTTAATAAATTGTTAACTAATGTAGCATAAAATTTCGCCGCCAATATTTAATTTTTTTGCTTCTTTATCAGTAAGTATTCCTTGCGAAGTAGATAATATAGCTATACCAAGTCCATTTTTAACGCGTGGAAGTTTTTCGGCGTTAACGTATTTTCGCAAGCCTGGTTTACTAACTCTTTCGAGAGAATTTATTGCAGAAAGTTTAGTTTTAGGATGATATTTCAAAGCAATTTTTATAGTGCCTGGTTTAGTATTTTCTTCAAATTTATAGTTAAGAATATAGCCATAATCAAATAAGATACGGGTAATTTCTTTTTTTATTTTAGAAGAGGGTATTTCAACCACTTTATAATTTGCCATTATAGCGTTTCTAATTCTTGTCAAATAATCAGCTATTGGATCTGTAACCATTTTATTATATTTTATCTGTTTAAAATTTTACCAACTTGATTTTTTAACGCCAGGGATTTGTCCATTTAAAGCCATTTCGCGAAAATTAATACGAGATATGCCAAATATACGTATATAGCCCCTGGGTCTTCCTGTTAATTTACATCTATTATGTAATCTCACAGGGGAAGCATTTTTAGGTAATTTTTGCAATTCAATATAATTACCTTCCGTTTTCAGTTTTTTTCTTTTTTCGGCATATTTATTAACCAATGCCTGGCGTTTTATTTCTCTTGCTTTTAAGGATTCTTTTGCCATATATTAATTTTTTTGATTTTTAAAAGGTATTCCAAATGCTTTAAGAAGTGCCATAGCTTCCTTATCGGTTTTGGCTGTAGTAACAAAAGTAATATCCATTCCTTTGATTTTCATGATTTTATCTATATTAATTTCAGGAAATATAATTTGTTCAGCAATGCCCAAAGTATAGTTGCCATGACCGTCAAATCCCTTATCATTAATTCCTCTAAAATCTCTGATACGAGGTATTGCGATAGATATCAAACGATCTAGAAATTCATACATTTTATTATTTCTCAAAGTCACTCTTACTCCAATTGGCATTCCTCTACGCAATTTAAAATTAGAAATATCTTTTTTAGATTTTGTAGCAACTGCCTTTTGTCCTGTAATAAGTGACAATTCTTCAATAGAATTATCTATATGTTTTTTATCAACCAATGCTATACCTAATCCCTGGTTTATTGAGATCTTAACAATTTTAGGTACTTGCATAATATTTTTATATTGAAATTGATCTTCAAGTGTTGGAACAATTTCTTTAAAATATTTTTCTTTTAATCTAGGTATGTATTCCATTATTTAATTTCCTCTTCTGATTTTCTAGAAATTCTTATTGATTTGTTATTTTTATTTTTCAAATGACCTATTCTGACGCCTTTGCCGGAAGAATCAATGAGCATAAGGTTGGATATATGTACAGGGCTTTCTTTTTTAATAATACCACCTTTTGTATTTTTAGCATTAGGTTTAGTATGTTTAGATACCATATTTATTCCTTCAACTATAGCTTTTTGCTTATCAGGTATAATTTTAAGTATTCTACCATGTTGGCCTCTATAATTACCGGCAATAACCAGGACGTTATCGCCTTTTTTAACGTGTAATTTTTTTTTCGTTATCATCATAATAATAAATAATTTTACAGTACTTCTGGTGCAAGTGAAACAATTTTCATAAATTGTTTTTCTCTAAGTTCTCTTGCGACAGGTCCAAATATACGAGTTCCTCTAAGTTCTTCTGTTGGAGTTAGCAATACTACTGCATTATCATCAAATCGTATATAAGAACCGTCAATTCTTCGAATTTCCTTTTTAGTTCTAACTACTACTGCCTTTGTTACGGTTCCTTTTTTAATATTACCGGAAGGAATTGCGTCTTTAACGGTAACGATAATCTTATCGCCAACGCCGGCATATCTTTTTTTTGTTCCACCTAGTACGCGAATGCAAAGTACTTCTTTTGCACCACTATTATCGGCTACATTGAGTCTTGTTTCTTGTTGTATCATAATTATTTTGCTCTTTCAATTATTTCAACTAATCGCCAGCATTTATTTTTGCTGAGTGGGCGAGTTTCAGCAATTTTTACTATATCACCTTCTTTACATTCATTATTTTCATCATGTGTCATAAAACGAGATGTTTTTTTTACAAATTTTCCATATTTAGGATGTTTCATTCTTCTTTCAACCAATACCACAATGGATTTGTCCATTTTGTTACTGACAACAATACCAGTTCTTTCTTTTCTTAATTTTCTTGTTTCCATCATTATTTTGCTTCGTTTTTAGACATATTTTGTTTATAATTTTCAATTTCTCTACGTCTCAGTTCAGTTTTAATACGTGCAATAATTTTGCGATGCATGCGTAATTTCATTGGATTTTCCAATTGAGATACTGCGTGATTAATACGCATTTTTGTCAGTTGTTGTTCTTGCAATTCAAGTTTTTCGCGTAAATCAGCAGTTGATAATTCTATAATTTCAGTTTGTTTCATTAGTTTTTTTATTTAATATTATTTGTTGGTTAAATAAATATTATTCAGTTGTTTTCACATAATCATGTCTTACTATGAATTTAGTGATGATGGGTAATTTTTGAGCACCAAGTCGTAAAGATTCACGAGCAATATCGAAAGGGATGCCATCAACCTCGAATAATATTCTACCAGGGGTAACACGAGCGACAAAGTATTCAGGAGCTCCTTTTCCTTTACCCATTCTAACTTCTGCGGGTTTTTTAGTAATAGGCTTATCAGGGAATATTCTTATCCATATTTGTCCTTCACGTTTCATATTACGTGTAATTGCCTGACGGGCTGCTTCGATTTGCCGTGCTGTAATAAAAGCACTTTCAGTAGATTTAATAGCAAAGGACCCGAATGCTATCTGGCTTCCGCGTTTAGCATTACCTTTCATTTTCCCCTTTTGTTGTTTACGATATTTAGTTTTTTTAGGCTGTAACATTATAAATATATTTTTTAAAAAATCAAATCAAATCAATTTTTATTTTTTTTTAGCATTTTTATTTTTATAGTTATCACTATGTCCTCCGGTTGGCATATGTTTAAGTTTTGGTGTATCGGCTTGGATGCTAAGGTTACGTTTACCGTACACTTCGCCTTTACAAATCCACACTTTTATTCCTATACGGCCATACGTTGTATGTGCTTCATCGATGGCATAATCAATATCAGCGCGTAAAGTATGCAGAGGAATACGTCCTTCCTTATACATTTCGGTTCTTGCCATTTCAGCTCCAGCGAGACGACCACTTATTTGTACTTTAATTCCTTCTGCTCCCATTCGGATAGTAGAAGCAATAGATGTTTTAATAGCACGACGATAAGAAATTCTGCCTTCAATTTGTCTGGCTATTGTTGCGGCAACTATAACTGCATCTAGTTCGGGCCTTTTAATTTCTAATATATATAGTTGAATTTCCTTATCAGTTATTTTTTTCAGTTCTTCCTGTAATTTTTCTACTTCACTACCCTGTTTTCCTATAATCATGCCTGGTTTGGCAGTATAAATTGTTACTGTTACAAGTTTAAGAGTTCTTTCAATAAATATTTTAGAAACACCTGCTTTTGATAAACGAGCATTTAAATATTTTCTAATCTTATTATCTTCAATAAGTTTAGATTCGTAGTTTTTACCTCCGAACCAGTTGGAATCCCAACCGCGTATAATTCCTAATCTATTACCTATTGGATTGGTTTTTTGTCCCATTGATTATTAATTAATTGTTAATATTTTCTTCAATTTTTTCTTTTGTATTTTCTTTGACATCATTGTCATAATTATTAATTTCATTGTTTCTGCTATTGATTATCAATGTAACATGGTTAGATCGCTTACGTATTTTATGTGCCATACCTTTGGGAGCTGGTTGTATACGTTTTAATGTTTTACCCTCGTCAACAAAAATTTCTTTAACATATAAATTATTATCTTCCATTTTTTCGCCTTCGTTTTTATTTTGCCAGTTAGAAATAGCGGAGAGTAATAATTTATAAAGTTTAGGAGCGACTTCTTTATTACAGTTTTTTAAAATATGTAAAGCCTGTTCAACATTCTTTCCTCTTATAATATCGGCAACCAGTCTCATTTTTCGTGGAGACGAAGGGCAATTCATTAATTTTGCCATATATAGATTTTCTCTCTTTTCCTGTCGATCAATCGAACTTATATGTTTTCTTGTTCCCATTTTACGATAACTTTGTTATTTTTTTGCTTTATTTCCTGCATGCCCTCTAAATATTCTAGTAGGGGCAAATTCGCCCAATTTATGTCCTACCATATTTTCTGTAATATATACAGGAAAAAATTTATTTCCATTATGAACTGCAATAGTTTGTCCTACAAAATCGGGCGAAATCATAGAACTCCTTGAATATGTTTTAATTACAACTTTTTTAGTTGAATTCATATTTTCTATAACTTTTTTTTCGAGTTTCCAATTAATATAAGGTCCTTTTTTCAGTGAACGGCTCATACTCTATGTTTATTAATTAGGTTATTTTTTTCTTCTTTCAATGATAAATTTATTTGATTTATTTTTCAAAGAGCGTGTTTTATAGCCTTTGGCTGGTATTCCTTTTCTTGATCTTGGATGGCCTCCAGAAGCTTTACCTTCGCCGCCTCCCATAGGATGATCAACAGGATTCATAGCGACTCCTCTTGTTCTGGGACGTCGTCCTAACCAGCGATTGCGACCAGCTTTGCCTGATTTTTCAAGGTTGTTTTCTACATTTGAAACCATGCCAATAGTAGCTTTACAGGTCTGAAGAATTTTACGTGTTTCTCCTGATGGGAATTTTATGATAGCATATTTTCCATCTCTGCTTTGAAGTTGACAATAATTTCCAGCACTTCTTGCTATTTTACCTCCCTGTCCAGGATTAAGTTCAATATTATGTATAACAGTTCCCAGAGGAATCTCTTTCAAGTAAAGTGCATTGCCTGTTTCAGGAGCTGCATTTTCACCTGAAATTATTTGCTGACCTGTTTTTAATCCATTGGGTGCAATAATATATCTTTTTTCACCATCAATATACTTAACAAGTGCTATACGAGCCGACCTGTTAGGATCATATTGAATAGATTCGACTACACCTTTTATACCATCTTTATCGCGTTTAAAATCAATAAGTCTATATTTTCTTTTATGACCTCCTCCATGATATCTGACAGTCATCTTACCAGAATTATTTCTACCTCCTGTACTTTTTATAGGAGTAAGCAAAGATTTTTCAGCCATTGAGCTTGTTATATCTGATGAATCAGTTATAACTTTAAATCGTTGTCCTGGTGTTGTTGGTTTAAATTTTTTTAATGTCATAATTAAATATTACTATAAAAATCAATCGTTTGTCCTTCATTTAATGTAACAATAGCTTTTTTATAAGCATTTTTTCGTCCAGAAGTATATCCTGTTTTAGTATATCTTGATTTTCTTTTTCCTTGATATCTCATTGTTGAAATGTCAATAATTTTAACATCATAAATATCCTCAATAGCTTTGATGATTTGAGGTTTGCTAGCTTGTTTACGTACAATAAAACCGAATTTATTTTGTTTTTCGGATATTCCCGTCATTTTTTCAGTTATAAGGGGTTTTATTATAATACTATTACTCATTGTTGAAAAATTAAATATTGTTTGTGATTACTTCTTTTTTTTCATCAGCCAGCCATTTTTCAATTTCTGTTATTGTGCTTTCTTGTAAGATTAATCTGCCTGAATTAAGGATTTCATAAGTATTCATAGCAGATACAGTAGTTATTTTAGCTTTAGGGATATTACGAGCTGACAAATATAGGTTTTTATCATTTTCTTTTAGCACAAGCAATGATTTTTTTTCTAAAACATTAAAATTTTTTAAAAATTTCACATAAGATTTTGTTTCAGGTTTATCAAAAGTAAAGTCTTCTACAATAATTATGGAATTTTCTTTTGCCTTATAGCTAAAAGCGGATTTGCGGGCAAGTCTTTTTAATTTTTTATTTAATTTAAAGTTATAATCTTTAGGGTCTGGTCCAAACACACGGCCTCCACCGACGAAAACCGGAGATTTCATATCGCCAGCACGTGCACTGCCTGTACCTTTTTGCCTTTTCAATTTTTTAGTAGTAGCTTTTATTTCGCTTCTATCTTTGGTTTTATGTGTGCCTTGTCTTTTATTTGCCATATATTGTTTAACATCAAGATATATAGCATGATCATTCGGAGAAATATCAAATATTGAAGATTCAAGTGTTATTTTTCTTGAAGTTTCCTGACCATTGATATTATATACTGTTAGCTCCATCTTTCTATAATTAAATATGAACCATTAGCTCCAGGTACTCCACCTTTTACTAATATTAAATTTTTTAATAAATCAATTTTTATAATTTGAAGGTTAATCAATTTAACTCTTTTTCCGCCCATTCTACCAGCCATTCTCAGTCCCTTAAACACTCTTGATGGCCATGAAGAAGCTCCTATGGAGCCAGGTGCGCGTTGACGATTATGTTGCCCATGCGTTGTTTCTCCTACACCATTAAAATTATGTCTTCTAACTACACCCTGAAAACCACGACCTTTTGAAATGCCAACAACATCAATATATTCACCTTCAACAAATACATCTGCTTTCAAAATATCACCAAATTTCTTTCTATGGTCGGGTTCAAATCGAGTAAATTCAGCTATGACACGTTTGGGTGTAGTACCAGCTTTTTCAAAATGACCTTTTAGTGCTTTAGTAGTATGTTTTTCTTTTTTTTCTTCAAAAGCAAGTTGTATAGCTTCATAGCCATCATTTTCTATTGTTTTTACCTGAGTAACTACACAAGGACCTGCTTGAATAACAGTACAAGGAATATTTTTCCCATTAGCATCATAAATACTGGTCATTCCTATTTTTTTCCCAATTAATCCAGACATTTTATAATTTCTTTAAATTTTTATATTTCAAATATTTTAACAATTAAAAAATATGAATTAAACTTTTATTTCTACTTCTACACCACTTGGAAGTTCAAGTTTCATCAATGCTTCAATAGTTTGAGGAGTAGTACTGTATATATCCAACAGTCTTTTATAAGTACAAACCTGAAATTGTTCTCTTGATTTTTTATTTACAAATGGTGAACGTAAAACTGTAAAAATTTTCCTATTAGTAGGCAAAGGTATTGGTCCATTTACAACTGCGCCACTTTGTTTAACAGTTTTCACAATTTTTTCAGCCGATTTATCGACTAAATTGTGGTCATAAGATTTTAATTTTATTCTTATTTTTTGGTTCACGGCTATATGTTTAAAACAATAATATTAAATTAATAATTAACTGCATATCCTTTAATTTTATAAATTATTTCATCAGTAATTTCCTTTGGTACTGGTGCATAATGTGAAAATTCCATACTTGAATATGTGCGCCCCTGTGACAATGTTCTCAATGTTGTTACGTATCCAAACATTTCAGCCAATGGGACAGTAGCTTTAATGAGTTGCAATTTATTTCGAGTAGAAATTCCTGTAATTTGTGCTCTTCGTCTGTTCAAATCTCCTGTTATTTCACCTATGTATATGTCTGGCGTAACAACTTCAAGGTTCATAATAGGTTCTAATAAACCAGGTTTAGCTTTTTTACATGCTGCTTTAAAAGCAAGATTAGCAGCAATTTCAAAGGCAAGTACATCAGAATCAACTGGATGGGTTGAACCATCTAATAATCTAACTCTCAAACTTTGCATTGGGAAACCGGCAAGTACGCCATTTGCCATAGCTGAAACAAATCCTTTGCGAACACCTTCTATATATTCTTTTGGAATATTTCCTCCTTTAACTTCGTTTATAAATTCTAAACCTTTTACATTATATGGAGCAGGTGACAATTCAACTATAATTTCAGCAAACTTTCCTCTGCCTCCTGTTTGTTTTTTATATATTTCGTGATGAATTACAGTATTAAAAATTGCTTCTTTATATGCAACTTGAGGTTTACCTTGTATACATTCAATATTAAATTCTCTTTTTAATCTGTCGACTAAAATTTCAAGATGAAGTTCTCCCATACCGCTTAGTATAGTTTGTCCGGTTTCTTCATTTATATTTATATGAAAGCTAGGGTCTTCTTCAGCAAGTTTATTAAGACTGTTATTAAATTTATCAATATCGGATTGTGTTTTAGGTTCTACTGCGATACTGATAACTGGTTCTGGAAAAGTTATTGATTCCAGTACTATTGGATATTTTGCATCGCATAAGGTGTCGCCTGTTCTTATTTCTTTAAAGCCAACAACAGCACATATATCACCGGCTTTAGCGTTTTCAATTTGAGTATATTTATTAGCGTGTATTTCTAATAATTTAGATATTCTTTCTTTTTTGCCAGTTCCAGTATTTAATATATATGAACCGGAATTCATTATACCAGAATAAACTCTAAAAAAGGCTATTTTCCCAACATAAGGGTCTATCGCTATTTTAAAAGCCAGAGCACAAAAAGGTTCATTTTCATCTGTATTTCTAATTTCTTCTTTGCCAGTGTATGGATTTATACCTTTTACTGGTGGAATATCAAGAGGGTTAGGCAAATAAGAAACAATAGCATCCAGAAGCAATTGAACTCCTTTATTTTTAAAAGAAGCACCACAAAAAACCGGAGTAATTCTCATTTCAATGGTAGCTTTTCTTACTTCCGAAATAATATCCTCAGGTGAAATAAGTTCCGGGTTCAACATGAATTTTTCCAGTAAATCTTCTCTTTCTTCTGCAACTCCTTCTATAAGTTTGGAACGATACTCATGTACAATATCATTCATATCTTCTGGTACAGGTATAATACGGTAATTAATACCATAAGAATCGTCATCCCAAACTATTGCTTTATTACGAACCAGATCTACAACACCAATAAAGGAATCTTCGTCTCCAATAGGTAATTGGAGTAATATGGGTTTGGCGTTTAATTTTTCTTCAATTTCTTTTACTACATTAAAAAAATCGGCACCTGAACGGTCCATCTTATTAATATAACTAATTCTTGGCACCTTATATTTATCGGCCTGATGCCATACAGTTTCAGATTGAGGTTGAACTCCTCCAACTGCACAGAATAAGGCGACAGCACCATCAAGAACTCTTAATGAACGTTCAACTTCAACAGTGAAATCAACGTGCCCAGGGGTATCAATAATATTTATTTTATATAAGGTACTGTCATATTTCCAATATACAGAAGTAGCAGCAGAAGTTATTGTAATACCTCTTTCCTGTTCTTGAACCATCCAATCCATAGCAGCAGTTCCTTCATCAACTTCACCAATGCGGTGAGTTATTCCTGTATAATACAGCATACGCTCTGTAGTAGTAGTTTTACCTGCATCTATATGAGCCATTATACCTATATTTCTAATATTTTCGAGATCTGCTGACATTATATCAATATATTATTAAAATCTAAAATGTGAAAAGGCCTTATTAGCTTCGGCCATTCTATGTGTATCTTCTTTACGTTTAAATGCAGCGCCTTCTTCTTTATATGCAGCCATAATTTCAGCTGCTAATTTTTGAGACATTGATTTTTCGTGTCGTTTGCGTGCAAAATTAACCAGAGATTTCATGCCGATAGACTGTTTACGAGCTGGTCTTATTTCAGAAGGGATTTGGAAAGTAGCTCCTCCGATTCTACGACTTCTAACTTCAACAGAAGGGGTTACATTATCCAATGCTTTTTTCCATATTTCGAGTCCATCTTCTTTCATTTTTTCTGAAACTATATCAATAGCATCATAAAAAATCTTGTATGCAACATTTTTTTTACCTCTAAGCATGATATTATCAACAAACTTAGTTACCACTGGATCATTATAACGAGGATCTGGCGAAACAGGGTGTTTTTTAGGTTTTGTTTTTCTCATAACTTATTATTTTTTTTGTTCTTTGGGTCTTTTAGCACCGTATTTTGATCTTCTTTGTTTTCGTCCTTCTACTCCCGATGTATCAAGTGCTCCTCTTATTATATGATAACGTACACCAGGCAAATCTTTAACTCTCCCCCCTCGTATCAATACAATACTGTGTTCCTGAAGATTATGACCTTCTCCCGGAATATATGCATTAACTTCCTTTGAATTTGTAAGTCGAACTCTTGCAACCTTTCGCATCGCAGAATTAGGTTTTTTAGGCGTAGTCGTATATACTCTCACACAAACACCTCGCCTTTGAGGACATGAATCCAGAGCAGGTGATTTACTCTTGTAAACCAATTTCTTTCTTCCCTTACGAACTAATTGCTGTATAGTAGGCATATTAATCGTTTTATTAAAAAATTTTTCTTTTATTTATTTTGGACTGCAAAAGTAAAATTTATTTTTATATAAAACAAATCTCTTGATAAAAAATATTTTATTTTTTTTTCATTATTAAGTTAAATGTTTTATAATAATAACCTGCATTATGTTTATTCACCAATCTATTGAAATTTATTACATCTATGAGTTTTATTATTTGTTTAAAAACCTGTTGTCCGATAAATTTAATTTTTTTCTTTGCTCATATTGATTTTGTTTTTAACCAAATTATAACTTTATATAAATTTTCGAAAAATACCTGATTTTTTATAACTATAGTCGATTATTAATGATAAAATATAGATTAAATTTAATTATAATAAAGTTTCTAAACTTTTCGAGCAAGGGCAGTCATAATTTTTATGAAAATTTGATAGTATTTAACGGGGTTCACCCTGTTAAATACGATTTGAGCAAGTTAACTGTTATATTTAAATAAACTCTTGCTGCTCAAATCGTAACATCAAATTTTCCTCGAAAATTTGAAATTATTTAACAGGGTAAACCCTATTAAATACGATTTGAGTAAATAATTATAAATTTTTAAGATAATCCTTACCGCTCAAATCGTACTATCAAATTTTTGAAAAAAATTTGATAGTATTTAACAGGGTAAACCCTACGAACTTATAAGCATTGTTATTTCAATAAAATCTTCGACACTTAACTGTTCTGCCCGCAATGGCATTAGATCTTTTATAGTCTTGTAGTTTGGGAAAGAAGGGAGATTATAATTTGATAAAGAATTTTTCAATGTTTTACGTCTTTGATTAAATGCAGATTTAACTATTTGAGTAAAAAGTTTTTCGTCGTAATTAATATCTGTTTTATCTATTCTTTGTAATCTAATAACTCCAGATTTTACTTTTGGACTGGGGAAAAACACTTTTTCATTAACAGTAAATAAATATTCTGTTTTATACCATGCTTGAGTTAAGACACTCAGGGTACCATATTCCTTATTACCAGGAAGGGATACAATACGTTTGGCAAGTTCTTTTTGAAACATTCCTACAACTTCGGGTATCATACTTTTATTTTTAAGTATCTTCACAAGAATTTGAGATGAGATATTATATGGGAAATTACCAATTATTGCAAACTGTTCATTAAAAATTTCATTAAGGTTCAGTTTAAGAAAGTCTCCTTTAATTATTTTCTTTTCGTCTATATTTAATTCTGATACAAGGTAGTTAACAGAACATTCATCAATTTCAACTGCATATACAGTAAAATTTTTATTTAACAAAAGATATTTTGTAAGTATTCCCTTACCAGGACCTATTTCAAGGACAAACTTGTAGTTATGGTAATGGTTAAGGCTGTTAACAATTTTTTCAGCAATAGAATTGTCAGTTAAAAAATGCTGTCCCCAATATTTTTTAGGTTTAACAGATGTCATAACACGTTTTATAATAAAACATTATTGGACAGTGTCGCCTCTTAGCTGTCTGTATCGGCGTCTTGCTTCAATACTGTAAATGCTGCCAGGATATTGCATTATAACATCCTGATATAATTCCATTGCTTTTTCTTTATCGTGAAAAACCTCATCATATATTAAAGCTCTATCGAATAATGCATTATCAGCAAGAATATCATAGGAATAATTTTGGACTATAATGGCAAGAAGGCTATCGGCTTCCTTAAATCGTTTCATACTTATTAGTATCTGGGCTTGTTTATAATATACCTCATCAATAATAGGGTGATATGAAAATATTTTTCTAATACTATCGAGTGTCATCAATGCCAGATCTTTTCTATTTCTGAAGCATAGTAAATCAGCTCGGGCATACATTGCAAGAGCGGTTGTAGAACTGTCAACTGGATCAATATTATCTGATATTAATAATGAAAGTTCCATAGCATCATTAGCAATGAGTTTAGAAGTTGCAGATTTAAGGACGTTTAGTTGAGCTTTTGCCCACTCAAATTCCCCTATATAATATGATAGTTTAGCGTTTTTAAATTTAGCAAGATGTCCTATTGGATCATTTTTAAAATTTATATCTTTTTCGACTTGAGAATACAGCAAAGTGGCTTCCCATATTTCTCCAGTCATAAGGTAAATATCGGCAAGTTCAATTTTGCATTCTGCCTTGTCTCGGGGGTTAATATTTTTCATTGAGATAACTTCTTCAAGTAAAGATTTAGCAATGCTATCATTATTAAGATAAAAAGATTCAAGATGGGCGAGGTTTTTAATAAGTGAAACGGTATTGCTATTTTTCCCCAATTCATTAATTATTATATTATAATCATTACGTAAATCAATTAGTTCCTTTTGAGTATAATTAATATTTTCTGTGATTTTAGCAAATCTTGTATTAATTAATTCAATACGGCAATCAAAATAATTTGCAGTATTTTTTCCTTTTGCAAGCACATAGTTATATGCATCAATAGCGGCATCATAATCTTTATTTTCGGCACTAATTCTGGCAATGTGCAATACCCTGGTACCATCTTCGTTCAATCTTCGGTCTAATGATTTAGCCTGTATCAAGGCGGCTGAAAAATCTTTTTGTTGTATGAGCAGCCATAAAAGCATTTCGGTATAATAAATTCTGTCGGGAAATTTTTTTATTCTGTTTAAAAGAACATCTCTAACAATATTTATTCTGCTACCTTCTGGGTCATCATTAGCCACAAAATCCTGTAAACGTTGCTGTACATAACTTATATAAGTTTGATAATTTTCATCGAGCATATTCAGGTATTCTTCTGTCATTTCCTGAAAGTTGCCTTGAACATAATAAACATTTGCTATTTCGGGGGTAAAATTATATTTTCCTTTCAGTAAAATTCGCCCTTTTTTGTATGTTTCGAGTGCATAAGAATATAATGCTCTTGAAATAAAAGCATTTGCTGTGTTATTAATAATATTTCTATCAGGCTTTAAATCATCAATAATCGACAAATACTGTTTGTTAGCCCTATTAATATCACCTTCCATCTGATAAACAAATCCTAAATCTACATTAAAGTAGGCTTCATCAGGTTTTTTTTTAAGTTCTTTTTTAATAAATTTTTCGGCTGTTTTAATATCTCCCAATTCAAATAAACATTGAACATATTGTCTGTAATAATAAGTATTGGGTTTTTGTTCATAAAGTTGTTCATATAATTCAGCCGCTTTCAAAAAGTCTTTTGTTTGGAAATATTGAGCAGCAATTTTTTCGGTTGACTGTTCCTGGGAATAAAGAATAGAAAAATTAATTTTTATAAAAAATATAAAAAATAACAATACAATTTTAGATTTCATTAGTAAATTTATTTAATTGATTGTTAATAATTTATACTTCATCTATAAATTTATTTGTTAATAATTATTCAAATAATAAAGATAATTATTACATAAAATCAGTCAATAGCATTAAAACCAGTATAAGGCACAATAGCCTCTGGAATTTCAATGGAATTATTTTTTTGATTATTTTCGAGCAGAGCTGACATAATGCGAGGCAAAGCCAATGCACTGCCATTTAAGGTGTGAGCCAGTTTAGTAGTTCCATCAACATCCTTAAATTTCAATTTCATTCTATTAGCCTGAAAAGTTTCAAAATTTGATACTGAGCTTACTTCAAGCCATTTTTGTTGAGCTGCTGAATATACTTCAAAATCGTAAGTTAACGCACTGGTAAAGCTCAAATCAGCACCGCAAAGTCGTACAATTCTGTAAGGCAATTGTAAATCCTTAAGCAAGGAAGCCACATATTCAACCATTTCATTTAAAGCATTATAGGAGTTGTCGGGATGCTGTATTTGAACAATTTCTACTTTATCAAATTGATGCAGGCGATTTAGGCCTCTAACATCCTTACCATAAGAACCCGCTTCTCTTCTAAAACAAGCAGAGTAAGCAACATTTTTTATGGGCAATTCATTGTATTTTAAAATAACATTCCTATAGATATTAGTTACAGGTACTTCGGCAGTAGGTACAAGGTAGAAATTATCAAGAGGTACAAAATACATTTGTTCATCTTTGTCGGGCAACTGACCTGTACCATAAGCGGAAGCCTCATTAACCATAAGTGGAGGCTGTATTTCAGTATAACCTGCATTAATAGCTTTGTCGAGAAAGAAAGAAATTAAGGCTCTTTGCAGTTTTGCTCCTTTACCTTTATAAACAGGGAAGCCTGTTCCAGTAATTTTACTTCCAAGTTCAAAATCTATGATTTTGAACTTGGAAGCCAGTTCCCAATGAGGTAACAGCCTGTTGGTAAATTGAACTATATCGCCATAAGAACATACAATTTCATTATCTTCGGAAGAATTACCTTTATGAACTGAAAAATGTGGAGTATTAGGCAATTTCAACAAAAGTTCATCAAGTTGATGTTCAATGTCCGAAAGCTGTTTTGATATTTCTTTTGATTTTGTTTTAAGAAAGTCTGCTTTCTCTTTGATATTGTCGGCTAATTCTTTATTCCCTTCTTTGATATACTTGCCAATTTGCCTTGATATTTCATTAAATTCGGCTAATGTCTTATCAAGTTCTTGTTGAGTTTCACGTCTGAGTCTGTCTGTTTCCAATATTTGGTTTATTATATTTTTTGCATCAAAATTTTTGACAGATAACAGTTGTATGATTTTTTCCGGATCCGACTTTATTGCATTAAGAGTAAGCATAATATTTTATAAGTTAATTGATTTACGCGATTTATAATATTGATTTTATCTGAATACTCTTGACTATTTTTAAGTTAAATGTAAAATAAAAAAATCTCCTCTCACCAGCATAGTAAAAGGAGATTTTTGATAAAAGTGACATTTGTATCGACAATATAATCCTTTTTATAAAGGAATAATATTTACTACTGATTTATTTTTACGAGTACCTTTAAATTGAACAGTTCCATTTTTAAGGGCAAAAAGTGTATGATCTTTTCCCATACCGACATTTAATCCAGGGAAATGCACTGTACCTCTTTGACGCACAATAATATTACCAGCTTTGGCGAATTGTCCACCGTAAATTTTCACTCCTAATCTTTTGCTGTGTGATTCTCGACCGTTATGTGAGCTGCCAGCACCTTTCTTATGAGCCATAACAAAAAATTTTAAATTATTAAATTTTATTCAACAATATTATTAACTTTATTTTCATTTTCTGAAGTTTCCATTTTTTGAGGTTCACCAGTAGAGATATCTTCAATTAAAATCTTTGTAAGATATTGTCTGTGTCCATTACATTTTTGATAGCCTTTACGACGTTTTTTCTTAAATACCAGAACTTTATCTCCTTTAAGATGATTGATAATTTTTGCGTTAACACTTACACCTTCAATGAAAGGATTTCCAACACTTATTTTACCATTATCATCAAACAGCAATACTTTTTCAAATTTAATTGAATTTCCGGTTTCACCCTTCAACCTGTGAACAAAGATTTCCTGGTTTTTTTCAACCTTAAATTGCTGCCCTGCTATATCAACTATTGCGTACATTTTTTATGTTTTAAAAAAATTCAATTTGCAAAATTAAAAAAAAATTTAATACAAGCAATTAGTTTTGTAAAAAATATAATAAAGGCAATTAAAAAGTTCCAAATTATTATTAATACAGGAAACTCAGTAAAATGCCGGCGGCAACGGCACTGCCAATAACACCTGCAACGTTTGGTCCCATAGCATGCATTAAAAGGTGATTTGTTTTATCGTATTGAAGTCCAATCATTTGAGAAACTCTTGCAGAATCAGGAACTGCTGAAACACCTGCATTACCTATCAGTGGATTTATTTTATTGTCTTTGCTTAAAAACAGGTTAATAAATTTACAAAACATCACGCCACCAAAGGTTGCAATCACAAAAGAAATAGCGCCAAGTGCAAAAATAGATAAAGATCTGGTAGTAAGGAAAGTATTTGCCTGAGTAGAAGCTCCTACTGTAAGTCCAATAAGTATTGTAACTATATCAATTAATGGTCCTCTTGCAGTTTCAGCGAGTCTGTTAGTTACTGTACTTTCTTTAAGGAGGTTACCAAAAAAGAGCATTCCAAGTAAAGGCAACCCGCTGGGTACAATAAAGCAGGTAAGGAGGATACCAAGTATAGGAAAAAGAATTTTTTCAGTTTTAGATACTGCACGCGGAGGTTTCATTCTGATAAGTCTTTCTTTTTTTGTTGTTAACAATTTCATAATAGGAGGCTGAATTACAGGTACCAGAGCCATGTATGAATATGCGGAAACAGCTATAGCTCCCATCAGTTCAGGTGCCAGTTTGGATGTAAGAAAGATAGCAGTGGGTCCATCTGCTCCACCTATAATGCCAATGGCACCAGCTTGTTCAGGAGAAAAACCCAGTAGAAGAGCAAGCATATATGCACCAAAAATTCCTAATTGAGCAGCCGCTCCGATAAGCATCAATTTAGGATTTGATATTAATGCAGAGAAGTCGGTCATTGCTCCTATACCCAGAAAAATTAAAGGAGGATATACTCCATTGATAACACCAAAATACAGATAGTTTAAGACACTTCCCTGTTCATAAATCCCTATTTGAAGACCAGGATAAAAAGGAATATTTCCTATTATCATACCAAAACCAATTGGAACAAGCAGCAATGGTTCATATTCTTTGGTGATGGCAAGAGTAATAAACACCAGTCCTACAATAATCATAATAATATGGCCAATGGTCATATTAGAAAAGGCAGTATATTCAATAAATTGTTTTAAATGATGTGTTAAAAAATCAAAAAAACCACCTGAAAATTCCATTTGTCAATCTCCTATTACCATTAAAACATCCCCTTCCATAACCGAATCCCCTTGTTTAACATTAACAGAAACAACTTTGCCATCTTTAACTGATTCTATGCTGTTTTCCATTTTCATTGCTTCGAGGACAACTACTTTTTGCCCGGCTTTAACATAATCGCCTGTATTAACCAATATTTTTAATATAACTCCAGGCAAAGGTGATTTGACCTGTCCTGTACCTTTGCTTGCAGCAGGAGGGCTAGTAAGGGGTGGACTGGCAGAAGTTTCAGTTGCAGAAAGATGAGGCGACCTTACAAGTTTGGGAGTTTTAACAGTTTTAACACTTTTATCAACTTCTACTTCATAATTTGTCCCATTCACTTGAACAATAGCCCTGTTGCCTTCAAAGTTTTCAATTTGAACATCGTAATCATTCCCATTAATTTTAAATTTATATTTTTTCATATATTATATATATTTCACTTTGTCGTCTTATAAATCATAAATATTATTTACCATATTTTTCTATCAAATTGCCGTATGCCATATATTTTAGAATTCCATGGTGAATAATTTTTTGAAACTCTTTTAATGGTCAAGACTGCGTTTTCTTCATCGTGTAGTTGTTCGGAATAAAGATGAAGTGCCATTGCAATTGCAGCAGATACTTCACCGGTTGTATCTCCTTTAATAACGGATGCCTCTTCAATTTTTCCTTTCTTGATAAGTTTTTTCTTTTTCATATCAAGAGAATATAATTTCGAAATATTATTAAATACAATATATAACAATATTAAGACGATAAAGACCACTGTTATTGCGATGATAGCCATTCCAATACCGGTTGGGTCGTATTGAATAAATGTTTGGGCAGCAGAAGGTTCATTACTTGTTGAATTAGCCATGCCAGGGCTAACGTTAACTTTGTATTCCCAGATATTTTCGCCATCATTTTTTCTTGAGTATGAGATATCAGGTTGGAATTTTGGTAAGGTTAAACTGTCAATAATTTTTCTACCATTTGGTTCAACAAGGGCAAGAAAATGCGAGGATGTGTCCAGTTTAAACGAAGTGTGCAGAACCCCTTGAGATAAGTCACCATCAGCCCATAATATAATATATCCGCGTTTTGGGATAATTGTCTTTTGGCTGTTTTTAGGTATTAAATACTTTTTTAAATTATTTGGGTCATCTGTAATGTAAAAGCCTCCAATATTTACAGAATTGTAGGCTGAATTAAATATTTCAATCCATGGAGCATGTTGAGCCTTTTCATTAGTAATACCATTTTCATTAAGTATTAGTATTTCATTAATTTTTAAATTTGTGTGAGATTGCGATAGTCCATAAAAGGATTTGAACACAAGTAAAAATGAGACTATTAATGGAATTAATATTTTTTGATTATGTTTTATCATTTTATCAATCAATGAGATTAAAATATTAAAGGGGTATATTAGAATGTTTTTTAGGAGGGTTTAAATCTTTTTTAGTAGCGAGGGCTTGTAAAGCTCTAATAATTCTAAATCTGGTGCTTCTTGGTTCAATAACATCATCAATATATCCATATTTGGCTGCTATATAGGGGTTTGCAAATTTTTCTCTATATTCACGTTCTTTTTGGTCAAGGTATTTCATTTTATCTTCTTCGCTGGTAATCAAAGAAATTTCTTTACTTTCGAGAACTTCAATAGCGCCTTTTGGTCCCATAACTGCGATTTCGGCTGAAGGCCATGCGTAATTGATATCACCTCTAAGGTGTTTGGAACTCATAACATCATAAGCGCCGCCATAAGCTTTACGAAGTACAATAGTTATTTTAGGTACTGTTGCTTCGCCATAAGCGAACATAAGTTTTGCACCATGAACTATTACTCCGCCGTATTCCTGAGCTGTACCTGGCAAAAAACCTGGAACATCAACAAGAGTGATAATGGGGATATTGAAAGCATCGCAAAATCTGACAAATCTTGCTCCTTTACGTGAAGAATTGATATCGAGTACTCCTGCAAGATAATCGGGTTGATTGGCCACGATGCCAACACTTTGTCCATTCATTCTTGCGAAGCCTACAACAATATTTTTAGCAAAATGTTCCTGTATTTCCAGAAATTCAGAGTAATCTACAAAAGAATGTATTATATCTTTAACATCATAAGGTTTATTAGGATTATCGGGTATAATATAATTCATGGCATCATCAAATCTGTCAATAGGGTCCTCACAAGAGCAGAGGGGAGGTTCTTCAAGATTATTTTGGGGCATATAACTTAGGAGTTTTCTTATTAGCAATAAGCCTTCTCTTTCCGATTCTGAAACCAGGTGAGCCACACCAGATTTGGAAGCATGAATATTGGAACCGCCCAGTTCTTCCGCTGTAACTATTTCGCCTGTAACGGTTCTGACAACTTTTGGTCCTGTTACGAACATATAACTATTCAATTTATTCATAATAATAAAATCGGTTAAAGCAGGTGAATAAACTGCTCCTCCAGCACAAGGGCCAAATATTGCGGATATTTGAGGTATTACACCAGAAGCCATAATATTTCGTTGAAAGATTTCGGCATAGCCTCCCAGACTTTTAACTCCTTCCTGAATGCGTGCACCACCACTATCATTAATACCTATAACGGGAGCTCCTACTTTCATTGCTTTATCAAGGACTTTGCATATTTTCTGAGCATAAGTTTCGGACAGAGAACCTCCAAAGACAGTGAAATCCTGTGAAAAAACGAAAACCAGTCTGCCATCTATTGTGCCATAGCCTGTTACAACGCCATCACTAAGATAAATCTCTTTATCCAGGCCAAAGTCATGGCTCCGATGTGTAACAAACATGTCAAATTCTTCAAAACTACCTTCGTCGAGCAATATTTCAACTCTTTCGCGTGCAGTAAGTTTACCTTTTTTATGCTGTGACGCAACCCTGTCAGGACCTCCACCCATTCTGGCTTTTTCTCGTTTATCGAGAAGTTCTTTTATTTTATCTTCTATGCCCATATTTTTGTGGCTTTTTATTAATTAATTATTATTGTTTTTTTCACAAAATTCCATTAAGACACTAAATGTTGAACCAGGATGTACAAAAGCAATATTTAGATTTTCAGCTCCTTTACGCGGTTTGCTGTCAATAAGACGTACCCCCTTTTCTGACAATTCAGTCAGAACTTGTTCTATATTATCTGTTGCAAAAGCTATATGATGAATCCCTTCACCTTTTTTTTCAATAAACTTGGCAATTGTACTTTCTGGATCAGTTGGTTCCAGAAGTTCAATTTTTGTATCACCTGATTTAAAGAAAGCCGTTCTCACTTTTTGATCTTTTATTTCTTCAATGTTATAGCATTTTAATCCCAGAATATTTTCATAAAAAGATATTGATTTTTGCAAATCTTTTACTGCTATTCCAATATGTTCGATATGTGAAATGTTCATTTTTTTTTGAAATTATATTTTTTTATAATACAGGTAAAAAGGCAAAAATAATCAGTTTTTGTTATAAGCCAGAGAAAATTTTAAAAATTATTTTTTTTGTTCTATTCAAAATAAATGTTGTTCAAAAATCTTGTTTTCTCATACATACCTCAATAAATGATTAATAATAAATCATTAATTTCAGGATTAAACTTTGTATAGCAGGCAAAGAAAAATTTCTTTGTCTACACTTTAAAATCAGCATTTTGCTGTTATGGCATTTATGTTATAATTGTAAAAAATTATTATACTCAAAATCTGTTATCTGTAATGTATTATGCGTAATTACAACATTTTTTTAGAATGAAGTCATTTTTTTATATTAATTATAATAAACCTTATATTAATAATAAATAAATAATTATTCATCAGAAAAATATAATTTTTATTATAATTTTAAATTAATTTCTGCCTCCCATCCTCCTTTTATTTTAATATTTTGATTATATATTTCAACTTTTTCAGGAAAAACTTTTTTAAGATAAATACCAGTGTCCCATTGTCCATTTCTATTTTTATCGTATATAGTTTTAATCTGGTAATTACCGGGTGCGAGGTAATCAATTTTTAACAATTTTGCCTTATCAACTTGAATTTCTTTAATTATTTTATTGTTTTGCACATTCAACAATTGTAAGATGATATTGGTGTTTTGTGGAAAATTTTCAATTTTAATTTTCAGAATTCCGTAATCGTCTATTTGTTTCGATTTGAATTTGACTCGAATACTATCGTTGTAAAATCCGTGAATATCTTTAAAAGTTTCAGGATTTGCATACAGAAAATATTCAGTATTTTCCTTCCAATTGTAATTAATTTCAAGAATTCGTCGGGTTGAATCCAAAAAATGAATTTCAGGTTTTAGAGTATCCTTATTATCATAAAATATAATATTATTAAAATTTTGCGAAATAATGGGTTTTGAAAAAAATATTTTAAATGATTGATTTAAATCGACAGGTTTAGAAGGTGTTGCAGAAAAAGATATTTTTAACTTTTCGAGTTCCAATACTCTTTTACTTGTTGTACGTAGATTTTTTTCTTGTGCCAGTTTAATTTTTAAGGTATCATTATATTTTGCTGCACAGGATATGATTGCTTCAAGGGAGTCGCTTTCAATATCGGTATACCATAACATTATTGTATCACCTTTATAAGAAGGGTCAACTACATACATATTTGGGGTCCATAAAGGTTTTAAAGGTTTAAAACTAAAATTTTTAACTGGAAACTTAAAAATGAATTTTAATTGTCCGGGAATCGAATTATCGTATTTTATTAATTTTTGAGTTGAGTCAACTTCGGTAAAAAGGTATAATTCAAGTTCAGGGTACTTAATTGCCATTTCATTTACAGTATCTTTTTTTAATGAATCTTTTACAGATTTTTTAATAAAATATGAGCTTACCATTGTATCAATAAAAGCAATTTGTTCATTTGGCAAATCATAAATATAATTGTTATTTGCATCTTTTAATGCAAAAACTTTAAATTTTCCACAAGGGAGATTGTTTACTGCAAATTCGCCTGCCTTGTTTGTTTTTCCAATAAAATCCGGTTTTTTAATTAAAGGCAGTGAATCAAGATTTTCTTTATACAACATTATTGCAACATCTGAGGAAGGTTCAAGACTGAATGCATCTATCACTTTCCCCTTAATTGTCATAGAATCAATATATTTACCAGTTGAAAATACATATTGAAACTGCGGCAGTGTATTTCCCTCGGTTATATCGGCAATTACATTTTCAAATGAAATATTGTAAGTAGTATTTTCTTTTAGGTTTTCGTTTAATTTTACAAGAATACTTTTTCCTTTTATTGATATATCAGGGCTTTCGTTGAGGGGAGGCGAAATTATTATTTTATTCGTTATGTCTTTTAATTTAATAAATTCGTCAAACCAGATTCTGAAATATTTTTGATTAAAACAGGTAGTATTTGAATTTGGTTCGCTTTTCACTGGCATTGGAGGAGTAACATCTTTAACTCCGCCGCTGGGAGCAACAATATTGGCACATCCAGTAATAATCAATATAATAGACAAAAATAAAAAATTTGATATTTTGTATGTGTTGTTTGTATTCATAAGAATTTATGACGCAAGTAATTATAAGAAAATGTAAATTTTTATAAATTTATATGCAAATATGCAAAAGATTAATCATTTTATGAATTTTAAACTTATAAAAAACTATTTTTGCATTTAACATTAATTTTTTAATATATGATAGATACAAACGAAAACAATATTTTGCTGAATAAAGTTACTGAAAAATCATTGAACTATATGCAGGTTTTTTATAATACTCAAAAAATATTCAATGATTTAAAAGACCTTGCAAAAAATATAATTTCTATTAATAAACCACTTGTTAAAAAAGTTAGCAGTGAAATACCTTTTGAATTTTCTGAAGCAAGCCAATATGATTTTAAACTTAAATTTGCCAGTGATGTACTGGTAGTTACATTGCATACCAACGTGTTTCAGTTTCCACGCGAACACCCTATAATGAGAACATCATATATTAAGGAAGATATTAAACGTTCTTATTGCGGCATTATTTATATGTATGATTTTTTAGGTGATTCTATCAAATATAACAGATTAGAGGATTTGGGGTATCTGGTTGCAAGGATTTTTATAAATAAAGAATTACATTTTTGGGTTGAAGGCAAACGCCAAATAGGATTTATGTACAACAATTTTCCCAATGAATCTATTGATGAAAAATCTTTGAAAAAAATTCTTGAAACTGCCATTATTTATTGTATCGATTTTGATTTACTTGTTCCTCCATTTGATGAAGTTAAGCAAGTTAGTGTTGGGGCAGTGGCTGAACAAAATCTTTTTAATAATCTGAAAACAGGTAAACGTCTTGGCTTTAGGTACCAGGCTGATATGGAAGAAAACGGCAAATAATGAACTCAATTAAAAATGTAATTTATAAAAAGCGTATTATTGATTGAGTCCACTTCTAAAAGTATATATATGATATTGTTAAATTTATCTATATATTTTATTGGTTTATCTATGATGTTGATTAATCCATTTTGCCCCTCCTCCAATAATTCAGTATAAATAATGACTTTTCAGAGCAGGATTTTAATTCAAGATATAAAATTATTTAGAAAACAATAAAAATAAAATTTCCCTGATGAATAATAATTACTTTGATATGATAGCTAAGACAATGATGGGTCTGGAAGAGGTTTTGGCTGATGAACTTGTTAATATTGGGGCTATCAATGTTAATATACTCTCACGTGCTGTTTCTTTTAAAGGCGATAATAATATAATGTATAGAGCTAATTTGTGGTGCAGAACCGCATTGAGGGTTCTTAAAATAATAAAAGTCTTTGATGCAAAAAATGAGTCTGAATTATACGATGAGGTCAGTAGAATTGATTGGCAACAATGGATGAACACTCATGATACGATAGCAGTGGATTGCACTTTGAACAGTTCCAATTTTTCCAATTCGGTTTTTGTTTCACAAAGAACCAAAGATGCTATTGTAGATCAATTCAGACATAAAACGGGACAGAGACCATCTGTTAATCTCGATAATCCTGCTATCAGGCTTAATATTCATGTTTCAGGTGATTCTTGTACTTTATCTGTTGATAGCAGTGGTAAATCGTTGCACAAAAGAGGTTATAGAAAATTTACTCCTCCTGCTCCCATTAATGAAGTTCTTGCTGCTGGTTTAATTAAATTAAGTGGATGGGATTTACATTCCAATTTTATTGACCCAATGTGTGGCTCTGGAACAATACTGACCGAAGCAGCTTTGATGGCTCTTAATATTCCTCCCGGCTATTATCAAAAAAAATTTGCTTTTGAAAATTTGCCTGATTTTAATTCCCAATTGTGGAATAATATTAAAAATGAGATACCTTCAAGTATTGGGGAATTTGACGGAGAAATTATTGGTTCGGACATATCAAAAGATGCTGTTGATATGGCACACGAAAATATTAAAACCGCTGGTTTGCATAAGGATATTAAAATTGTAAATAAATCTATATTAGAATTTGAACCTCCACCAGGCCCAGGTGTTGTAATTACTAATCCTCCTTATGGAGAAAGAATAGGAATAAACAATATATCGGATCTTTACCGTTCTATGGGCAATGCTTTTAAAAAATTCTATAATGGCTATAATGTATGGGTAATTAGTTCTGATATTGATACAATAAAACTTATAGGCTTACATCCTTCAAAAAAAATAAAACTTTTTAATGGACCCCTTGAATGTCGTTTTATAAAATTCTCTATTTATGAGGGAAGCAAGAAAAATATGTAATTTCATTTTCAGGTTTTGTTATGATTCAAAATAGCAATACATTTGTTGATATACTCTTACCATTACCTCTTCCTGGTACTTATACTTATTGTATACCTCCTGAATTTATTGATGAAGCCGAAAGGGGTAAAAGAGTTGTAGTACAGTTTGGTAATTCAAAACTTTATACTGGTTTAATCAAAAATATTTACACAGAAACAGAGAATATTAAACCTTATACGTATAAGCCGATAATTTCAGTTCTTGATGCGTTCCCAATCGTTAACTCCAAACAATTTGAATTATGGGAATGGATGGCAAATTATTATATGTGTACTCAGGGTGAAATTATGAATGCTGCTTTGCCATCTGCCTTGAAACTTGCAAGTGAAACAAAAATATCGCTAAATCCATTATATGATGGCAATTATCAACTGCTTAATGAAAAAGAACTTCTTGTTGCCCGGGCAGTTGAAAATCAAAAAAATATTAGCATAAAAGATATTAGTAAAATTATTGGTACTCACAAAGTTATTTCTATTGTAAAGACTCTTATTGAAAAAGGGATTATTTTACCCGAAGAGGAGATTAAGGAAAAATACCGACCTCGTAAAGTTGCATATATTAGATTGACAAAAGAGTATGAAAATCAGGATTTATTAAACAAAACCCTTTCTACACTTGAAAAGAAAGCCGAGAAACAATGGCTTATTTTAATATCTTATTTAAATCTTTCAAGAAAATTTTCTCAAAATGAAAAAGAAGTCAAACGGATTGACCTTTTAGAAAGTATATCGGCAAAGACTTCTGCTTTACTTGACCTTCAAAAAAAAGGAATTTTAGAGTGTTACTACAAAATAGAAAGCAGATTGGAAAATTGTGTTGCAAATGAGAACCCTGAAAGTATTATTTTTAATGATTTTCAGTTACGGGCTATCAGTGAACTCAAAGAATCTATCTCTAAAAATCAGGTTACTTTATTATATGGTGTTACTTCATCAGGTAAAACTGAAATGTATATTAACATCATTAACGAAGTTTTATCAGAAGGCAAGGAGGTGCTTTATCTTTTACCAGAGATAGCCTTAACAACCCAGGCTATTGGAAGATTGAGAAAATATTTTGGAGATATTATTGGTGTATACCATTCAAAATATGGAGATAATGAGAAGGTTGAGGTGTGGAATGCTTTATTAAATGGATTTTTAACTGGTGATAATGAAAAGAGATTGAAAATTATTATGGGGGCTCGTTCAGCAGTTTTTTTACCTTTTACAAATTTAGGACTTGTTATTATAGACGAGGAGCATGATTCTTCATATAAACAAAATGATCCTTCGCCCAGATATAATGGACGTGATACTGCCATTATGCTTGCTAAAATTCATAATGCAAAAGTAATACTTGGTTCTGCAACACCTTCTATTGAAACATATTATAATACCACCATTGATAAATCAGGGCTTGTTATTGTTGAGCAGCGTTATGGGGGAATAGAGCTTCCTGAAATTCTTGTAATTGATTTAAAAGAAGAAACTTACAAAAAAAGAATGAAATCGATTTTTTCTCAAACTTTACTTCAATATATTGAGAATGCCTTAAATAACAAGGAACAGATAATACTTTTTCAGAACAGAAGAGGTTTTTCATTGAAGGTGGAATGCAAACTTTGTAATTGGGTGCCTCATTGTATTAAATGTGATGTTTCTTTAACATATCATAAAAAAGAAAACAAATTAAAATGTCATTATTGTGGATATTCCACCAAAGTTCCTGAAAGATGCCCAGCCTGCAATAGTCCTGGAATATTAATGCAAGGTTTTGGAACAGAGAAGGCTGAAGAAGAACTTGCAATATTTTTTCCTGATGCTAAGATTGCGAGATTGGATATTGATACTGCTGGTAGTCGAGCATCATTGCAGCGTATAATTTCAGATTTTGAAGAAAGAAGAATTGATGTTCTGGTTGGAACTCAAATGGTTACCAAAGGTCTTGATTTTAATAATGTGAGTGTAGTTGGAATATTGAATGCGGGTAGTTTGTTGAATTATCCCGATTTTAGAGCCCACGAACGCAGTTACCAACTTATGGCACAGGTTGCGGGGAGAGCAGGGCGAAAAAATAAAAGAGGAATTGTAATCATTCAGGCTTGGGATCCATATCATAGCGTGATTAAAAATGTTGTTAACAACAATTATCAGGCTATGTATAAATCTCAGATACAGGAAAGAAAAATTTTTAAATATCCTCCTTTTTACCGACTTATCAAAATATCACTTAAATATCGTGAAGAAGAATTTTTAAATAAAGCGGCTTCTGATTTAGCATCGAGATTAAGAATCATTTTTGGTGAAAGAATTTTAGGACCTGAATATCCAATTGTAGCAAGAATAAATAATTTATATATTAAAAATATTTTATGTAAATTTGAAAAAACTCTTGAACTTTCAAAATTTAAACAGACTCTAAAAACAGAAATTGAAAAATTTTCAAATTTATCAGAATATAAAAAAGTTAAAATTTCGATAGATGTTGACCCTATGTAAATTTTATTTTATTGAATATTGGAAGATGAATCACGAGAGTTAAAAAGAAAAATATCTTCATTATCCTTTTTCATAAGATATTCTTCGCGAGCATATTTTTCAAGAGCCTTAATATCAGTTTCCAATTTATGAATTAATAGGCTATCTTTGCGAATCTCTGCACGATAAAAATCTCTTTGTTCCCTTTTATTTTTTAAATCTTTATTAATATGTCGCCTTGTAAAAAAATCATTTTCATCAAAAAAAATAATCCATATTAAAAATACCAGCGAAGCCAGTACATATTTATTTTTTAATATTTTAAAAATTTTTGCCCACATAATAAATATAATTTACAAATATACATGTAAATTTTCAATTGACACACAATCACATAAAAAAGTTTTTTTTAGAGGAAAATTTTTGAACTTTTCAGAATGAACTCATAGATAATAAAAAAATAAGGTCCTTCTCGTCCTCGTTACAAACGAGGACGAGAAGGTTTTTTAACAACATTATTTTAAAATAGAGCCAAAAAAATAATAATATATCATTAACATTTTAGTTTAAATGATGAGCAATTTAATCTGTTAAATATAGTTTGGCGAATCCACAACTAAACGAGGGAACGATTGTATGACTTTTATATAGTATGAAAATGATAATTTGATGAATTTACGAAATACTTATCTGGATATTAAACAACTTTATTTATTTTTATTTATTATAACAAATATTATCATTAACAATGCGGCTATAAAAGACATAAGGGAACCGAAATAAAATGGTGCATTTGCATTTATCTTATCATACAATAAACCTGCTATTAAGCTTGCGGGAAGAAGTGTGATACCGAGTATTGCATAATATAAACCATATCCAGTACCTTTCAATTCTTTGCTTACTATATCTGAGATTAATGCTTTTTGGCTACCATCTGCCAATGCACTGTATAATCCATACAAAATAAAGAGAAAAATAAAAATATTCAGGCTGTTAAATTTGCCAAATAAAAAGTATGTTACTGAATATACTAAGAATCCAAGTATTATTAATTTTTCACGACCTATTTTGTCTGATATTTTACCAATTGGTATTGCCAATAATACCGATACTGTATTAAAAATCATATAAACAAAAGGGACATAAGATTGATTTATTCCTGTTTCAGCTGTTTTAACGAGCAATAAAGCATCGGCTGAGTTACCAAGTGTAAAGACAAAGATTATAAAGAGGAAAAAATAAAATTTTTTTGGCAGTAATTTAAAGCGAAATTTATTATTGTTTTTTTGCTCTACTTTGGTTTCTTTAATAAAAAGTACAATAGAAATCACTCCTAACAATGCAGGTATGCCGGCCAGAAGAAAAATATTGGAATAATTCAGGTAGAAAAAGTGTAATAAAACAAAAGCGAGTAATGGACCAATTATAGCTCCACTGTTATCCATTGCCTTATGAAATCCAAAACTTTTGCCTGTTTCGTTTGGCAGTACTGAGCCACTAATTAAACTGTCTCTTGGTGCTGCTCTTATTCCTTTGCCTATTCTTTCAAAAAATCTTAAAAATAAAACTTGAATGGGTATTTTTACAAGTGCATATAATGGAGTTATCAAAGCAGTAATTCCATATCCAATTATCATGAAAGGTTTGTTTTTCCCAATCCTGTCGCTCCAATATCCAGAAAAAGCCTTGATTAATGATGCAGTGCTTTCTGCAATTCCTTCAATTAATGATATGACAGTTTTTGAAGCTCCAATTGACAACAAAAATAGGGGCATAACACTGTAAATCATTTTAGTGGATGTATCAGTCAAGAAACTTGTAAGCCCCGCAAAGAACACATTCCTGTCAAGTCCGAATATCTTTGTCTTGCTCATTGTTAAATTTTGATATTATTATTCTTTGTTAACAGTTAGTTGAACAAAAAAGGAAGTTTTATTTTTTTAATAATATAAAATTATTTTTTGGTGTCGTATGCCCATTTTAGATAGACAGATCCCCAGGTAAAACCAGCACCAAAAGTAGCAAGAATGATATTATCACCTTTATGTAATTGAGGTTCCCATTCCCAGAGGCAAAGAGGCAAAGTAGCAGCGGTAG
Organism: Bacteroidota bacterium; assembly: GCA_022708585.1. Taxonomy (GTDB): domain Bacteria; phylum Bacteroidota; class Bacteroidia; order Bacteroidales; family JAKIYJ01; genus JAKIYJ01. Next base: position 12,184 of record JAKIYJ010000001.1, on the reverse strand, counting down.
TATTGCCGTATTTTTGAATATTAATCATCACCTTCTCTTTTTTAATGCCCATGCGTCGGGCGGCAGCTTCAATGATTCTCATATTAGCCTGATGAGGAACAAACCAGTCTAAATCATCAGGTGAGATATTATGTTTTTTCATCATTTCAACTGATATGTCAGCCATATGAGATACTGCATATTTAAAAACTGCTTGTCCTTCCTGATAAATAAAATGTTCCCTCGCGTCAACTGTTTCGTGTGTTGCAGGTTTTAAGGAGCCTCCTGCTTTCTGGTGTAAAAAGACACGTCCGGCACCATCTACTTTAAGAATCGAATCTATAATACCTAAACCATCTGTTACAGGTTCTAAAAGTACAGCTCCCGCACCATCACCAAAAATAGGACAAGTTGCTCTGTCAGTATAATCAACTATTGAAGACATTTTTTCAGCACCTACAACTATAACCTTATTAAATTGCCCGGCTTCAATATATTTGGAAGCTGTAACAAGAGCAAAAAGGAATCCGCTGCAACCGGCGGCAATATCAAAACTAAAGGCATTTGTAATGCCAACTTTATCACTAATAATGTTGGCAGTAGCTGGAAATTGCATATCAGGGGTTACGGTTGCGCAAATAAGTAAATCAATACTATTGGGAGGGGTAGATGTTTTTTGAAGTAATTTATTAACAACTTCTGCTCCCAAATCTGATGTGCCTTTACCTGGTTCTTTCAAGATTCTTCTTTCTTTAATTCCAATTCTTTCCATTATCCATTCATCGGAAGTATCAACCATAGTTGCCAGTTCTTTATTTGTGAGTATGTAATCAGGGACATATCCTTCTACACCTGTAATAGCTGCTAATATTTTTGCCATTATAATATAATTTGAAAATTCAAATCAATTATTTTTATTATTTTTAAATTCAATTTCTTTTAAAGCCGCCGCGAGTTTATCGTACAAGTCGGCTTTATATGTGTTTATTGCTTGGAAAATCATAGTTTTTATTGTTTTAGGATTTGATATTCCATGGCCAATAATTATAGTAGAATTTACGCCAAGGACAGGGGATCCCCCGTGATATTCATAATTAAATTTATCAAAATATGAATCAGTAAGACCATGCTTCAGCATCATACGATACAGTCCTTCTGTTTGTTTAAGAATTATATTACCAGTAAAACCGTCACAAACTATAACGTCAGCTTTATTTGTAAATATATCCCATCCTTCTATATTACCTGTAAAATTAACAGTTTTAGTATCTTTAAGAAGCTGATATGTGGCTTGTACGGGCAAATTGCCTTTGCCTTCTTCTTCACCTACGTTTAGAAGTGCTACTTTAGGGTTGTCGATTTTAAGAATGACTTTTGAATATACTGAACCTAAAACAGCAAATTGCAGTAGATGTTCGGGCTTACAATCTGTATTTGCTCCAACGTCAAGAATAATTCCGCATTTACCGTTTTCATAAGGAATATGGGCTAAAATAGGAGGGCGGGTAAGCCCTTCAATTATTTTGGAACTATACAAAGCTCCTACTATCATTGCACCTGAATTTCCTGCACTTATCAGAGCATCGATTTTTGAATTTTTTATTAATGTAAATCCTTTTACAATAGAAGAATCAGTTTTTTGAGAAAAAACTTTTGTAGGAGATTCTCCCATACCGATAATATCTTTTGCATCAACAATTTCAAAGATATCAGGCGATACATTTTTATCTTTTAGTTTATCTTCAATAAGTTTTTGGGGCCCGAGTAAGACTAAATTTACATCTGAAGGTATTTCATTATAAGACAAAATTATACCGTCAATCACAGTATCAGGAGCGAAATCTCCTCCCATTACATCTATTCCTAATTTCATTAAATTTCTGCTTAAGTAAAAAGACTTTATATTATAATTTTATGCAACAGTAGTTTTTTCTATAGCAGGTTTGCCTTTATAATAACCGCATTCGGGGCAAACTCTATGTAATAAAACAGGAGATCCGCAATTAGAACAAGTAACAGTTGTAGGAACAATTGCCTTATAATGAGTTCTTCTTTTACGTGAGCGTTCTTTTGAATGTCTATGCTTTGGATGTGCCATAATAATAAAAATAAAAAATGAACATTAATTTAATAAATCTTTAAGTTTATTCCACCTTGGGTCAAGTTGAGGCTTTGAAGTATGTTTTTTCAATTTTTCAAGTATTTCAGAATTGCACTTGCTATTCCCATTTAAATCATTTGGATGTACATTCCGTATAGGAATCATAATGGTTATAAATTCATATATAAAACCAGATAAATCAATTATATTATTTTGTTCAGGTATAATAATTATTTCATCGGTTTCTTCGCTATAATATTTTCCTAATTTGAATATGAGCCTTTTGCTTCCATTTATATCAACATTCATATTGTCCAGACAGCGGTCGCAAGGCAGACTGACAAATCCTGAAATATTAAAGTCAAATATCATTAACCTTTCCTGTTTATCCATGATAACATCCACATTCAAGTGAGCATGATGTATTTCTGAATATTCAAAATTGTCAAAGAACTCATCTTCAACCTTGAAATTCCAGCTATGTGTTCCTATTTTTAAGCCAGAATATTCAATCTCATATTCCCTTAAATTTTTATCCAAGGTATTAAACTTAAAACCTGCAAAATTATTATTTTTTAAATTTATAAACAAATTTTATTAAAATAAAATTATTAATGTACTAAAAAACAGGCAATAATCAAAATTTTTCAAAAACACCCAGACCGAATAATGCGAAGTCATATTTAACAGGATCATCAGAATCTAATTTTTTAAGATTTTCAGTTAATTCTACTGCTGCTTTCCAATCATTGGTTTTTCGTTGAAGCAGTCCTAATTTCCTGGAAGTTGTTGCTGAATGTACATCAAGAGGACAGATAAGTTCTGGTATGGGTATATTTTCCCAGATTCCCAGATCAACGCCATTAAGATCTTTGCGTACCATCCATCTCAGGAACATATTTATTTTTTTAGCTGCTGAGCCTTTATTCGGGTTTGCAATATGTTTAACTGTATGTTCAGGATGCGGTATTTCGAAAAAGATATTGGCAAAATGTGATATTGATGTTCTGGCATTCCATTTTTCATTTTGTTTTGTAAATGAGAAAATTTCTTCCAACCCTGCATACTTTGTATAGATATTTTTAAGTGATAAAATAAAAAATTTGCAATCAGTAGAATTAAATGTTCGATGAACAAAGGAATTAATGAGATTTAAATTATTTATATTTGCATTCATAATAAAATCAAAAGGGCTATTGCCCATAAGCGACATCAATTTATTAGCATTTTGTATTATAGATTTACGTCCGCCCCATGAAATTGATGAAGTTAAAAAACCAGCAATTTCTATGTCTTCCTTATATTTATATTTATGAGGTATTGAAACAGGGTCATCAATTATAAATTTTTTGTTGTTATATTGCTGATATTTTTCATTCAGGAAAATTTTTAGTTGAGATAAATTGGTCTTGTTCACATTATAATTTTTTATTTTTTCGAGTTAAAAAGATATTATAAAAAACCCCTGCAAAAGAATATTAGCAAGGGTTTTTAAAAACGTATGCAAGTATTTATTTTTTAACGATAATAAATTCAGTACGACGATTTATTTGATGTTCTTCTTCGGTACAGGGTGTTACATTTTTTCCTTCGCATTTGCAGTTATTAATTAATTTACTTTCTCCGTAGCCTTTACCATAGATTCTTGATTTATCAATACCTTTAGAAATTATATAAGATGCTGAAGCCTTTGCACGTTTATCAGACAAGTTCAAATTATATGAAGCCTTTCCTCTGCAATCGGTGTGTGAACCAAGTTCTATAACCATATTGGGATATTCATTCATAATAGTAACTATTTTATCAAGTTCAATTTGTGCATCAGGTCTTATGTCAAATTTATCGTAATCAAAATAAATAGGATTGAGATTTAATGCTTTGCCAACATCTTGTCCCAGTTCAATTTTGAATATTTCTTCTTTTAGTGATATTTCTCCTGAAGGTGCTATTGTTTGAGATACATCAACAGTTTTAGGCAAATATTCATTATGAGTAAAATTAATACTGTATGTAAACTGGTCTCCGGCTTTTTTATTCAGTGGAATATTAATCATACCTTTTTCATTGGTATAATATTCGCTAATTTCATTGGTTTGTTTATCAGTAAGTATTATTTTAACTCCTTCAACAGCCTGTTTGCTTTTTGAATTTATAAGGCTAATGGTTAATTTGGCAGGAGGGATTATTTCGAAATAAATATCTGAGATGATTTCATTTTTATTTTTAGAATTATGAGTAGATACAGAATTATTTACAGGTTTATAATTTTTATCTTTTTCTCCAATAAGTTGATAATTATGATCAAATTCGGCTTCAAAAATGTAATTTCCATTTTCATCGCTTAATATTTGTTCCACTGTTTCACCTTTTTCATTCAACAGTTTAATTTTAGCTCCTGATATTGGTTTGCCAGTTTGTTTATCAATAGTTTTTCCTTTAATTAAAATGCTAAAGTTTACAGGATTTATAATGGTAAATTCATAAATATCGTCATTAAGTCCTTCACCATTACGGTTTGAACTTAAAAAACCGCTTTTCCCATCTGCTCTAAAGCATATTCCAAAATCATCAGCCCTGCTATTTAAATTAGCTCCCATATTGTAAGTTTTACCAGATGGTTTTCCTGTATGAGGATCAAGACGTGCAGTAAATATATCAAGCCCGCCTAAACCACATAATCCATCAGATGAAAAATAGATTCTATCAGTTCCCTGTATAAAAGGGAATACTTCATTGCCGGGCGTGTTTATCTTGTTACCCAAATTAACTGGTGAACTCCAGTGATTATCCTGCCTTTCGCACATCCATAGGTCCATACCTCCATATCCACCTGGCCTGTCGGATGAAAAATATAAATATTTACCATCGGGACTTAAAGCGGGATGGGCATAATTATAATTAATGTTATTATGTTCAAATTCTACTGCATTTTTGAATTTTTTTTGATTTTTGTAATATGTTGCCTGGCATATTTGGAGTTTAACTTTACCATCATCACCTTTTAAAGTTTTATTATTAAAAATCGCATTTCTTGTAAAATACATTATATTCATATCAGAACTAAAACACATTGGTCCTTCATTAAAACGTGATTGTATTTTACGAGAGAACATTTTAGGATTTTTATATTTATTCTTTTTATTTTTTTCTGTATACAAAAGATGTGTAAACGAATAGCCAGTCCATCCATGTGTATAATTTACAAGCCTTGACTCGGGCCTTGAAGAAACAAAAACTATTTTTTGATTTTCCAGCAAAGCAGGAGAAAAATCATTATTCTTAGAATTAAATGAAACTTTTGTGATTTTATAATTGGCACTGTCTTTAAAATAGTTCGACAGATTATTAATTGATTTTACATAAGGATCACGTGAAACTTCCTGATATTTTTTAAAATATTCGGCGGCTTTTTGATATTCACCTTTACTTAACAAAGTTTGTGCATAATAATATTTATTAATTGGAGGAATATCGGGCAAATCAACAATTTTGGCATAAAGATCAGAAGCTTTATCAGTATTGTTTGTTAACCTGTAACAATCAGCAAGTTTGGTCATTGTTTCAAAATCTCCCTGTGATTTTTTTAAAACCCTTTCATATAAAGGAATAGCCTTTGAATAATTCAGATTAATATAATAATTATTGGCTTTTGACAAAGAACACTTTTGTGCATTGGAATTTTGTACAAAAGGGAATGAAAATAACAGGCTGACAAGAAATATAAAAAATTTTTTCATGATAATATTGTTTTTATTTAACATTGAAAATAAAAATTTTATTTGTAAAATATTAAGTATTTAATTTTGATACAAAGTTATAAATAATTTTAAAAAATTTGTTTGATTTAGATTAAAAAATTAAATAATTACAAAAATAAAAAAAATATGGGTATTATTGAATGTTTTTAAAAGTTATAATTAACATAATATTAAAATATACAACATAGAAATAATTATTATCGATTAGTCAACATATTATATAGATTATTTAGTCAATATATTATATAGATTATTATTTTTTAATAAAATAATCAATAGATCTTAGAATACGATCAAAAATAAAAAACTGTATCATTACAAAGTCTTTACCATCATTTACCAGAGCATAAAGGCGATCTCTATCCCATAAAACAGTATTGCCTGCCATATCAGTTTCTCCGGGGTTTGCTTTTTTTCTATATGTTTTTATAGTAGTTTGTTTGCCATTAATGTCGGTAATGGTTAGGATATGCCAGGGAGTTGAATTAATTATAGAATCTTTGATTTCGGACTGCATATTGTTGAGAAAAATTTCAAATTTAACATTGGCAAACGAACCTAAATATTCCATTACACGTAGTGTATCAATATTTTGTATTTCTTTATTGTCTTTTAAACTGTAAAGTTTAAAATTTCGATTATCAAGGTTTTCAAGGGTCCATGATTTATCTGGGGCATCAGGCATTTCAAGAGTAACAGTTTTAATTTCTGTAAGTCTGTAATTAAATATTGAATGGTCTTTCCAGTCATCTTCATTGGTTGAATATCGCGTAAATAAGAAACCATTAAAACCTTTTATCTGGACTATATATGGATGTTTGGCATTTTGTATAAGCATATATGTGCCCAGGTTATCTTTTGTAGCATCTCCAACATAATATACCAGAGAAAGTTTTTCGTAGGGAAACCATTTTAATTTATCGGAGATATGGATTCTGTATGCTGTTTGATAAATTTCTACTTTTATGCCAATGGCAGCCATTCTGCGAATGACGTTGTCCTGTTCAGTTTTAGGAACTTTGGTTTTAGCATCAAGAGAAATCATGGTTTTTAGTAAAAAATTTATTTGATCATTACTAGCCTTATATTTGTTATTAACTATCCAATTTCCCTTCCCTTCCTTTCTTAACTCCACTTTGTTGTTTTCCTTGTCAGTAAGGAATATTCTTGTTACTGTTGATGAATCTGTAATAGCAAAATTGCTGTCATTTTTGCTAAATGTGTTAGTTGAATTTGATAAATAAAGTATTACAGCTAATATAGCAAGTAATATTACGGAAATCAGTAAAACTCTGTTTTTTTTTAACATTTTGTGAAAATTAACGTTTGATTTGATATTTATGTTTTCGTATTAAACTTTGTACAATTCCGAAAATGATAATTATTAATACTGGCAGTACAATATTTATAAACTGTATTGTTAGTTTGTTTTTTTCAATTTTAGGCATGTCAAGCAATCTCATTTTAAAGTTCTTTGCAGAGCGTAATTGTATTAATCCCGAGTTATCAGTTAAATAATTTATACAATTCAAAATAAAATCATTATTTCCAAACATTTGTCCAGTATATTTATCGTAGCCCAATGGGAGAGGTTGACCATCGCTAACTCTTATCTGGTTTTTAATAATATCTCCATCTGATACGACTATCATTTTTGTTGTTTTTCCTTTTTCTATAAATTTAAAATCTTTATTATTTGCAAGTTCTGGTGGCATAAGGTTACGAAAAGCCGAATTAAAACTACCTTCAAGTAAAACTGCTATTGGTTGAAAAGGTTTATTAAATAGTTTTTCGTCAGGAGGCATATAAAGAATTTTAAGGCTAATAATAACTGGTGCATTCAGTGTTCTTGAATATTTTGAGGTTGTGAGTAAAATAGTTTTTTGTATTTGCTTATTTCCAATTGTGTCAATAGTACTCACAAATTCTGTTTTAATAGCATTAAGATTGTTAACAATGGGATGTTTAGATGCAGGAGTAACAACAGGAGAAAAATACCAGGGGAAAAAATCATATTTTTGTTCTCCTCCTGTTGAGGTAACAGGTGCGGGAATGGGTACGGCATTTAAATCCATTATCAAATTATTACGCAATTTGACTCCATATTTGAACAGCATGTCATCAAGGTTTAAATCCAAAGCGAAACCAATAGTTTCTGGTCGAGTTCTTAAACTGTCCATATTGGCATATACAGGATCTATTAACCATAAAACTTTGCCTCCTCGCATTATGTGTTGATCTATAAGATATTTATCCCATCTGTTAAAAGCGGAGTCAGGTTTTGCAATAATGATTGCTTCGTATTTATTAACAAATTCACTGTTAACAGAGTCCTTATCTTTATAAATGCGTTTAGCCAGAGAATTTAATTTTCCGTTTAATTTGATTCTATCAATTTCATAATATTCCTGTAAAGCATAGGTTATACTTGCAGTTTCAATAGCATTTAGTTCTCCGTGTCCTTCAATGAAAGCAATTTTAGGTTTTTCTGTTAGAGTTATCTTATAAAGAGCATTTGTAATATTATATTCCAGATTTTGAATAGAATTGTTAAGTATTTCATCATTTGGCACTCCTTTTTGAGTTTGGAGCAGTTGAAGAGGAATTTCTTTTCCCTTATAAAAAACCGTTGCAGCAGGAAAAACAATTTGTTGTGTTTTCCCCGATTTGGTAGACACAGTGATGTAAGTAGGTACTAATTTTTTTGTTTCAATAAGTTGTTGATAAAAATTTTTAATTTGTTTTGAGTCAGAACCAGAAGAGGGATCAACAAATTTATATTCAATATTTTTATTAAAAGCTCTGTATTCATCAAGTAATTCTTTGGTTTCATTGCGAAGAAGTTTTAATCCTGCTGGAAGGTCCCCTTCAAGATAAACTGTAAAAGTTACAACATCATCAATTTGTTTAAGAATATTTTTTGTGGTTTTTGAAAGTGAATATCTTTTACCTTCTGTTAAATCAAAACGCACAAAAATAAAATGAGATACTGTATTCAAAAGTGCTATTAAAACCAAAATAAGTATCAACTCGGTTATATTCTGCTTTTTAATATGTTTATTTTTATTTGACATTTAAAATTTATAAATGTTTTATATGTTATTGTTTATCATTATAATTTTGTGATTTAAGTCTTTTATATAATTTTTTGATTGTTATGGTTGAGTTCATTCTGAAAAGTCATTATTATTTTGATTTTTAATAAAATAAATCAATTGATTTCATATATAAATTAATTAAAAATATAGATAAATTTAATGAGAATATAATTTATAGACTTTTCGGAGTGGCTCATAATTAATAAATGTTAAATGATATAATATTTAAAAAATTATTTATCCCATTTTCTTTTTTCAAGAGAAATTTTTGTTAGAACAATAAAAAGAGTTATATAACTTAAATAATAAATAATATCTCTTGTATCAATAACTCCACGACTCATCGAAGTATAATGTGCGTTAATTCCAAGAGATTTTACAAATAATTCGGATTTACCGAACATTTCATATATAAGGTCAAAACCAATATAGCTAAATCCACATAATAAAACGGAAGTGATAAAAGCAATTATTTGATTATCAGTTAATGAAGAGCAAAACAGTCCGGCTGAGACAAAGGCGGCTCCTAAAAATAACAGTCCAAAATAAGATCCCCAAGTAGCTCCTGTATCAATGCCAGGAGGCAAAGAAAGATATTTTACACTTAAAAAATAAACAAGAGTAGGCAGCAAAGAGAAAAAAACAAGAAATACCCCAGCCAAAAATTTTGCAATAATGATTTTAATATCACTTAATGGTTTTGTTAACAGTGTTTCTATGGTTCCTGTTTTTTTTTCTTCCGCAAATGACTTCATACAGATTGCTGGAATTAAAAATAAGAATACAAAGGGAGCAAGCATAAACAGTCCATCAATTCCAGCATAGCCATAGTTTATTATGTTAAAATCTGTTTTAAATACCCATAAAAATAATCCATTTACAAGTAAAAAAACTGAAATTACAATATAAGCTATCAATGAATTAAGAAATGAATTAATTTCTTTTTTTAGTAAGGCAAACATTTTAAATAGTTATGTTGATATTCAGGTTTGATAATTAAAAATGAAGAATAATTTAATTGGTTTTTGGTCTTGTTAATTCTTACATTTGTTTATTGAGATTTACTTTTTAAAAAAATATTATGATTCAAATGATATTAATTAATATTTAAAATATTGTCATCTTTTTTGAAAGTCAACCAGTATCAAAGAGTCAAGACTTAGTCTCCGAAAAGTTTAAAGTATATGTTTTATGGTGTTTTTGTAGTAGTATAATTTTGTAAAAATTATGTGTCGAAATTACATAAGTTTTTAAAATCATTACACTGTATATAAAAAATATTTTCTGTCTCATCCTAAAACAGGTTTACCTCGCTTGGCGAAGTTTTGCATGCTGGCTATTGTGTGCGGGCAGACTTCGTCGTAATTTAATAAAAATTGGTGAATATAAAAACTGAGGTGCAAAACTTCATCGAGCGTCTCAATTCTTTATTTTAAAACTTCTGCGAGCTGCAATTGGCTCAATATTTATTACGATATTTGCATAAATTTTATATTTGTAAAGTTTATGGTATTTCTAATACAAGTAATCATCTTTATGGTAAAAGCCTTTGAAATATTAATTTTTTAAATTATTGTAGTATGAAATTTATTGGTGAACATCTCTGGGTTGGAGTAACAGGTAAAATCATGGTATGTTTTGCTCTTGTTACTGCTATTATTGCTTTTCTGTCATTTTTGTTTTATTTTATTTTATCTTCAAAAAATAAAAAAACATTTATTCAAACTGGCAAATATGCTTTACTTTTTCATTTTATTTTTATCATAGCCGCTGTTGTTATATTGTTGATAGCCTTATATTCTGGTTTTTACGAATATGCTTATGTTTGGTCACATACGGCTTCTGATTTATCTGCTGGTTACAGATTGTCCGCATTATGGGCAGGGAAGGAAGGGAGCTTGTTGTTATGGATTTTTTTACAATCACTGTTTTCAGTTATTTTTCTTTTTGGGTATGGCGAAAAATCTTTTAAACCAATGATGTTTATATTGCCAATTCAGATATTTCTTGTTTTACTTGTTTGTGATTTTAGTTTTCTGGGGATCCATTTTGGCGAAAGCCCATTTCTCTTATTGCGTGAATTGCCTGCAAATGTTGGAAGCAAGATTTTTGCAAATCCAGATTATTTAAGTTTGATAGGCGAGGGTAGAGGTCTTAATCCATTGCTTCGTAACTTCTGGATGTTGATACATCCCCCGGTTATATTTGCCGGTTATGCTGCGTCTTTGATACCCTGGGCTATTGCTATGTCGGAACTGATATTCGGTGATGATAAATTTTCTTTTGATATAAGTAGAAGATTTTCCTTGATAGCATTATTCTTTCTATCTATGGGAATATGTTTCGGTGGCGCATGGGCTTATGTAGCATTAAGTTTCGGAGGTTTCTGGGTATGGGATCCAATTGAAAATGCTTCCTTAATGCCTTTATTAATAATATTTGCCGGCATTCATGCAGGCTTAATTAAAAAATATCGTTCCCTTGCTCAAAATTTATTTATCATTGCCTACATACTTGTATTTTATGCAGTCTATTTAACCAGAAGTGGCGTTCTTGGCAGCCTTTCAGTTCACTCATTTAGTGTAAACAGGGTAGGACAGTCATTCGGAATTGCTGTGTTAATTATAACCTTTACTTATCTTTTACTATTATTGATTAAAAAATTTCGTAATAAAAATATTTCTGAAAATAATGAAACACAGGTAAAAACTAAAAAATTTTCTATTGCAGGGATAGGTCAATTAGTTACCTTTACCTCTGTGGTCTTATTGGTGCTATCAACACTTCATATATTTATCAGTACATCTATACCTATAATTAATTTTATTTTTGGTACTTCATTATCCCTGCCAAATGATACTATCAGTTATTACAACAATTGGCAATCTGTTTTCCTTATAATTCTGTTTTTACTTTTAATATTATATAATATCATAAATATATATAAAATTTCCAAAAAAAAATCAATTTATATGTATATTTTTTTATTAATAATATTAATATTTGGATTAACCATAACATTTAATAAACATATTAGTATTTATCCTCATTCTATTGTATTTATTACTTCACTGCTTTTATCTGCATGTATTATTTTAACTGCAATTATTACAAAAAAAATCAAGATAGATTCTTTTCTTTCTCATCTGGGCATTTCTTTTTTCTTTATGGGTGTTGTACTTGCGTTTGGATGCAAATATCAATTCGGTGGCGAAACATCTAATAATAGAAATCATTTTATTACTCTC
>JAKIYJ010000033.1 GCA_022708585.1 Bacteroidota bacterium | reverse complement strand
TTCCAAGGCGGATTTAAAAACACTTTATGGCATTTGTGTTATAATTGTAAAAAATTATTATACTCAAAATCCGTTATCTATAATGTATTATGCATAATTACAACAATTTTATAGAATAGAGCAATTATAATTAATTTTATCTATATTTTATGCTAATTTATCTATGAAATTGATTAATTGGTTTTGATGAAAAAATAATATAACAACGATCTGTCGGGGTAATCTCATTTATTTATTTCTTCATCAAGTTGTTCTATTTCTTTTATAACAGATTTAATAATATTTGTTTTACTGTCAATCAACAAAATTACAGGAGTAGCAATAATGGCATAATCATAGGCAAACAGGCTGTTTGCTCCACCTACTGCCCTCAAATGAATCCAATCCGGTAAATTTTTTATTGTTTCTTCCCACACAGGGATTTCTGTTTCAGTTTCGTCAAGACTAACTGCAATAATATCGAGTTTATTTTTATTATCAGGTTTATCATACCAGGCTTTAAGTTTTTCTTTTTTGTCTTTGCAATGATCACAATCAGCCGACCAAATAAACAGCAGTTTATATTTTGCATTTGTTTTAAAAGTATAAAAATTAAAATCATTACCTTTTGTATCTTTAAGGTTGAAATCAGGTGCCACAGTGCCTTCTTTTAATTTTGACATTTCTTCGATTCTGCGTGTAAATTCTCTTTTTGTAGCAGTCATACATTTAGGATTATCAATATGTTTTTTCAACATTTCGATACCATCCTTAATTTTATATATTGTATATCCATCATTAAAATAATCTACCATCCAACCATAACAATAGGGATGTCCCTGGGAAGCCTTTTCGCAAGCTATACGCCCTGCCAGAGTAAATAAAGAATCTCTTGATTCTATACTTGTTGCCATACTTCCATATAATCCCATATAAGTGTTCATAAATTGGTCTAATTCAAGAGTGCGGATTAGCAAAGAATCGTTAAAATCAATACCTTCAAAATAATTTTGTAATAAGTGTAATGTTCTTTCTTTAGGTTTGCCTTGCCATTTTACAGAAGGAATATATTGAAACTGAAACAATGTACTTACAAACAAATCCTTGTACATCTCAGTTTGAGATTTAAGCCAGTTATTATATTGTTTACGTCTTTTTTCAAATTCTTTTATACCTTTTTTAAAAACGGGAGATTTGGAATTATCATAATTAAGTAAAAAATTTTTCAGTAATTCTATTTGTAATCGTTTATTACTGTTTTCATTTTTAAAATAATTATAAATTGTATTTTCCTGTTCTCCAAAACCAAAAAATGTACTGTCGTCGTTATTCATATACATTGGATTCATATGTATTTCAATATCCTGCTTGAATACCAATAAAATTTTTTCGGAAGGATAAGGATTATCGCCCGGTTTTGAAATATAATCGGCTCTCAACACAAATTCGCCGGGTAAATATTTTGCAGGAATAACGAGTTTAGCAGTTTCTCCTTTTCTAACTTTTGGAACATTAGCAACAGGAGTAGTGGCTCTTGCTCCTACAAAGGGGGTAAGTGTTAATTTTGTTTCTTCTATACCTCTAATGTATACTGTTACAGTCTTGTCAGAATTAGATTGTGCTTTAAGTTTAATAGATAATATTATTAAAACTGCACAAAAGAGAACTGTAAAATGATAAAATTTTGTATTCATAAAGCCAATAAAAATCTGATAATAATTGTAATTTTTGAATAACCAAAGATAATAAATTTTATTTTTAATCAACCCGGTTAATTTTAGTATTAATTAAAAATTATAATGTACATTTGCAAATTATTCAAAAAATAAAAATCAAATAACAGATGGCAATAATTAGTAAAATTCGCAGTTACTCGGTTTTTTTGATAGTTGTAATCGGTATAGCTCTGGCAGCTTTTATTTTAGGTGATTTCTGGAAGGGATCTAATAAAGGAAGATCAATAAAAAATTTAGGTGAAGTAAATGGAGACGTTATAAAATATCAGGAATTTGATAAAATTGTCAATGAAAATGTTGATAATTATCTTAAAAAAAATAATATTGCCAATATTTCATCATCTGATCTTCACCAAATAAGACAATCTGTATGGGAAGAAATTGTTAGAGAAAGAATTATGCTCGAAGAGTATAAAGAGTTAGGTCTTGCTATCAGTCATGATAAAAAGTCTATGCCTTCCATCAGTCCAGAAGAATTAACTGATTTAGTATTGGGCAACAATCCACATCCTTATATTTATCAAAATTTTATAAATCATAAAACCGGAAAATTCGACAGAGAGAGAGTTCAACAAATTGTTAATAATTTTGACAAGATGAGTCAAGAAGACCAGGCTGCATGGGTGTCACTTGAAAGGGCAATCAAAGATGAAAAACTTAATTCAAAATATAAAACTCTTATTTTACAGGCTTATTATACTCCTACTGCTTTTGCAAAACGCGAATATGAAGAAAGAAATACTATTGCAAAAATTCGTTTTACATCTTTACCATATAAATCAATTTCTGATTCAAGTATTATAATTAATGATGAAGATTATAAAAAATATTATGAAGAGCATAAATATGAATTTGAGCAGGAAAAATCGAGAGATTTAGTTTATGTTATTTTTGATATTCAACCTTCTGCTATTGACCTCGCACTAATTGATAGCAGTGTTGATAAAATTTATAATGATTTTAAGACTGTTAAAAAAGAAGATATAGAAAATTTTGTTAAAAGAAATTCCGAAACTGGAATATATGACAGTTCATATCATTCCAGAGGCAGTTTTTCGCCTCAGGCAGATTCTCTATTGTTTTCCTGCGAGATTGGTACAGTATTAAAACCTTATATTGACAATAAAGTTTATTATATTCATCGTTTAATGTCAAAACAGTTCCGTCCTGATTCAATAAAACCCGGTCATATTTTAATTACATATAAAGGGGCTAAACTTTCAAATGAAAATGTAACACGTTCCAAAGACGAAGCCAAACGGATTGCCGATAGTTTGTTAGCCGTTGTTAAAAAAGACAGTTCTACTTTCTCAAAATTAGCTGCTGAATTTTCAGATGATTTATCTGCAAAGGAAAACGGTGGTATTTTAGGTTGGTTGCTCGAAGGAGAATTAATTAAAGAATTGAACGATGCATGTATTAATTATAAAGTTGGCGATATAATACTTGTTAGTTCAGATTTTGGTTATCATATTCTTAAAATATTTGATAAAACAAAACCGGTTGAAAAAGTTCAAGTTGCTACTATTACTAAAAGTATTGTTGCAAGTGAAAAAACCATAAATAATATATATGCACAAGCAGCGGAATTTGCTTCTGAGGCAATTAATGCAGATGAATTTAACAAAACTGTTATTAACAAAAAATTAAATAAAAGAACTGCACAATTTGTTCAGGAAATGGACTTTAGTATACCTGGTGTAGAATCGGCAAGAGAAGTTATAAGATGGGCATTTGATGATAAAACAAAGAAAAACGACGCTTCAGGACAAATTTTTAACTGCGAAACTAAATATGTTGTCGCAGCTGTTACCGAAGTGAGAAAAAAAGGCATAGCTCCTCTGGAACAAGTGAAAACATATATTGAACCACTGGTAAAACGTGAAAAGAAAGCCCAAATTCTTATCGAGAAAATGCAAAACAATATTTCAGGGGTAAATGACATTAATCAATTGGCTGCAAAACTTCAAAGTAAAGTTGACACAGTGGATCGACTTGTTTTTTCTTCTAATAACCTTCCTGGTTTTGGTCCTGAACTTAGTTTCATTGGCAGTGTTTTTACCTTTACCGAAAATAAATTATCTAAACCGTTAAAGGGTGAACAGGCTATATTCGCAGTTTATGTCGATAATATTGAAAAAGCCGAACCTGAAAAAGATTTTGAACCATGGAAAGCACAAGTTACGGGGTTTTTTAAATCACGACTGATGAACCCGCAAAATGATGATGTTTATTCGGCTCTAAAAAGAAAAGCAAATATTGTCGACAACAGGAGATATTATTATTAATAGCTAGAATATAACTTGATTTATTTAACTACCTGAACTGTTTACTTTTATGAATAAAGTTGACTGTATTGTGTTGTAAAATTATTAAAGTATCAGGATAAATTTTGGTTTATATTCTTATGTGAGTAAAAAAACAGCATCAAAAACGAAATAATATCTAATAAAATTTCAATCTTGTATTTTCGCCGTCAAATTCAAGATATGAAAAATGATATAGCCAGTCACCTATATTAATATATCTTACATTATTATTAATTTTAATATCAACAGGTAAATGTCTATGTCCAAATATTAAAAAGTCATAATTTTCTTTTTTAATTAATTGTTTCGAGTAATCTATAAGTCTTTCATTTTTTTCATTATACGAATTAAATTGTTCTTCTTTTCTTGAATATCGACTTTTATTTGAGAAATATCGGGCAACAGGTATTCCCCAGTCAGGATGTATAAAAGAATATAATTTGCGACAAGTTTTACATGAAAATAAGAATTTCAAAAATTTATATCCATTATCAGCCGGGCCTAATCCATCACCATGAGCGATGTAAAATTTTTTTCCATTGTATTCCATACTGATTGGATTGCGTATTATTTCAATATTTAATTCTTTTTCAAAGTAATCGAGCATCCACATATCATGATTACCAGTAAAATATTTAATTATGATACCATTGTCTGCAAGTTCTGCTAATTTTCCCAATAAACGAACATACCCTTTGGGGACCACATTTTTGTATTCAAACCAAAAATCAAATATATCTCCAAGTAAATATAGTTCAGCAGCATTTTTTTTTATTTCATCCAAGAAGTTTACTATTTTTTTCTCCCTAATCAAAGAATTTTTCTTATCAGGTATACCAAGATGACTATCAGAAATAAAATATATCTTTTTGTCTTTTTCTAATTCCATTTTTATTTTTTATTTCATTTTAAAATATCAGAAACTTTCTTTTCAAGAGTTTCAAAATCTATATCATTTTCAATAATGCACATATTTTTATCTACAAGGAACAAGCGGGGTATTTTTTTAATATAATAATTTTTAACAACAGGAGAATCTTTACCACGAAAATCGCAAAGTTGAATCCACGGAGTTTTATCAATTTTAATAGCAGCTTGCCATGTTTCTGGATTATCATCGATTGAAATTCCTATTATTTCAACTCCTTTTTTATGATATTTTTTATAAAAAGGAACAAGTTTTAAATTTGTCAAGCGTGAAGATGCATCCCATGAAGCCCAGAAATAAAGAACAAGCAATTTATTTTCAAAATCAGTTGAACTAACTGTATCATTATTAATCGACAACATACGAAAATAAGGGATCTTTTGACCCGGTGCCAGTTTAATAGCAGCACGATTGGCTTCTTCGCGTTCCATTCGCATTTGATTTGTTCTTTTATTATGTTCTACAACATGTTTATTCCCTGGATAACGAGCCGATAATTTTTTATCAAGTAAATCGAAATAATAAAAATCATCTGTTTCAGAAATAACGGGATGTTCTCTGAAATTTCTATTAATTACAATAAGTGATGCGAGTGATCCAGGATTTTTTTTCAAGAAATCTTTAACTTTTGCCTTTTGATCATCAAGTATTTTGAAAAATTCATTATCAAGTGAATCAATTATTTTAGCGAAATCCGGTTTATTTTTATTTTTTTCATATTCAAAAGACAATTTTTCAACTTTTTTATTATTTTCATATGTAAAAGTTTCAAATTGATGTAAGAGTATTGAGCCTTCTGAACCTTCAACATTATATGTCTTAGCAAGACTTCGAATATCGGCAGTTATCGAAATAGTTTCACCTTTATCAACTACTAATGTTATAAAGTTATTTCCACTTTCATAAAGTATGTAAAACCCCGGTTCTTCAATTTTATGTCGTATCAAAAAGTCACCGTTTTCATCAATTACAGCAGAATCTAAAAGTATTTTATCATTTATATTCAGTTCATACAAATATAATTTTTCGCCCTTGGAATTTGTAATCTTTCCCTTAATAAGAAACTCATCGTCTCCTGCTTTATCTTTATTATGATTCGTAGAGCAAGAAGAAAATAATATTATTAAAACAATAATAAAATTTATGGGAAATAATATTTTATCATTCATTATTTTTATTGAAGTATGTATTGCAATAATTTGACAAAAATACTAAACAATACCCGATTTATTCATATAGTTTGAGTTTTCTATTTTACTCAAATTCATTTTAATAACATTCATATTATCAATAGGTTAGATATTTATTCAGTGTAATGTTAAAACATTTTTTATTTTTTCAAGGTTAAACATTTTCCATAATTCACTTTGTATCTTGGTTTGACTGGCTATTTGTTTTATTGTGCTTTTATCTTTGTATATCATTATTATTTTTTTTATATTTTTTAAATCTTCTTTTAATATTTCTGGGGACATTTTTATACATTCTGTATAGTTTTATATTGCATTATTTTAGTAATAACAAACTCATTACACAACACAATGCAAATTTTTTATCTTGCTGTCTGTCCAATGTCTTACAGGATACCAGCTTATCAATTTAGTGTTTTTTATCATAATTTTTATTATAATGGTTCTCTTCAATAAAGATGTTGCAATAAAAACAGTTAAAATCATAATTATCAAATTTTTAATATATTGCTATATTTGACTATTATAACACAAATGCCATAATGTGCCGTTTCTTGTCCTCGTTACAAACGAGGACGAGAATAGGAGCATTTTAACGAAAATAATTCAATGCAAAAATGACTTTTTGGAATGTATTTAAAAATATTATTTTGTAACAAATTAATTATTATCTTTATACTTTAAAAAAAAAAATCTGAATATTATGAAGAAAATAATATTTATTTCATCAGCAATTATGTTAAGTGCCAGCATAATGGCACAAACAATTAATCCTACTGGAAATTTAAATACTGCAAGGTGGAAACACGAGTCAGTATTATTAAACAATGGTAAAGTATTAGTTTTTGGTGGTAACGACGGGGCAATTTCTCCAACTGCCTATAATTCTGCAGAATTATATAATCCATCGGGTGGAGCATGGATAAATACTGGTAATATGATAGAACAACGTTATGAAATGGCTTCTGCTCTTTTGCCTAATGGTAATGTTATTGCTATTGGCGGGCAGTTTGGAAATTTCTACGGTTCAATGACTTCTGAGATTTATGATGTAAATAATGGAACCTGGTATAAGGCGGATAGTATGGGCAGGGTGAGATATGGGCACAGGGCTGTAAAATTGAACAGTGGAAAAATACTTATTGCAGGTGGACTGCCAGCAACTAATACTGCTGAAATATATGACCCTGCAGCCAATTCATGGACTTATGCAGCGACTATGAACATTGAAAGGCATGAGGGTATTACTTTAACACTTCTTAATAACGGTAAAGTATTAGCAGCTGGCGGAAATTCATCACAGGCTCTTAATACTGCTGAAATATATGACCCCACTACAAATACATGGACAAATGTTCCCGGCAACATGTCTGGGAAACGATACTGGCATTCTGCTGTGCTTTTAAATAATGGTAAAGTATTGCTCTCGGGGTCAAGTGATTTAAGTAATGGCGATGATAAAACTGCTGAATTATATGACCCTGCTTCAAATTCTTTCGCACCAACAGGAAGTCTTCAGTTGTCTCATCTCAATAATAGTACTGTAAAATTAAATAATGGTGATGTACTTATATATGGTTGGGGTGATAATTCAAATCCTTCAAATACAAAATGCATAGAAATATACAGTCAGGCGTCTGGAACATGGTCTGTTTCACAAATGTATAATGTTATGGGTACAATTGGATATACTGTTAACAAACTTAACAATAATAAAATTTTGATAGCAGGAGGATTATCTTATGCTTCTACTGCAACAAATACTTGCAAACTAATTAATGATAATACAGTTTCGATAATTGAAAATTATAATTTATCATCAAATATTTTTCATATATATCCAAATCCTGCAACTGATAATCTTTATATAGAAACTGATATCAACAGTAACAGTAAATATTTATTTACACTTTTTGATATTAATGGCAAAAAAGTTTTATCAACCGATTTATTGGAGATGGAAAATATAATTAATATAAACAATATAGATGAGGGCTTATATTTTTATACCATTGAAAACTATAAGACTGTTGTTAAAACAGGGGAAATAATAAAATTATCGGAATATTAAATTAATGTTCGTTCCAGATAACAGTCAGTATAGTATGACCAACTATTTCAAGTGTATTTTTATCAATATTATCAATATTGTCATTGGTAGTATGCCAGTAAGGGAAAAAGCCCGAAGAAGTGTTTGAATCATAATGAATGATATCAATCATAGGAATTCCTGAAATTTCATTAACAAAATAATGATCATCCATAACATATCCTGTTTTTTTATTTACAAATATGGAAGAATATCCCAGACTTGCTGCGATGTTCCAGACTTTATCAAGGATATCTGGAGCATATTTGACCGAAAAGCCTTCTTTTGTAAAAGTAGGATTATAAGTTCCTGTCATATCAAGCAAAATACCGTATCGAGCCTTATAACCAGCCTTATGAGGATTTTTTGACCAGTATTGAGATCCCAGGCCCCAAAAATAATCAGCATTAGGAATCCCTTTTTTATCTTCTGTAGGACCATAATCTTCTGCATCAAACAGAATAATATCAATACCAACAGGTGGTTTGTGTTGAGACAAAATTTTTGCTATTTCCATTAAAATTGCCACTCCGCTGGCTCCATCATTTGCGCCATCAATAGGTTTTTTTCTATTTTCGGGCAAAGGGTCTTTATCGGCAAAAGGTCTGGAATCCCAATGAGAAGCAAGTAAAATTCTATTATCATCTTCTGGATTAAATGAAGCAATTATATTTTTTGCATTAAAAATTTTTCCATCGAAAGTCCTAACAGGAGCTATCTGCACTATCACTGTATCAGCCCATAATTTCAATTTATTAACAAGATATTTTGAACATTTAAGCCATGCATCACTTCCTATAACACGAGGTCCAAAACTTAATTGTTCTTCAAGATACTTGTATGCTGAATCTTTATTAAATGAAGGTACATTCAAGTTGATAACCTGTTCTGAAATTATTTCTTTATCTTTTTTCTGCTTTTTTTTATCGCTGGTACAGGAATAAATACTAAATATTAAAAAGGCAAGGATAAATCCCTTTAAAAAGAAATTATATATTTTCATTTTTAAAAATTAATTAATATTTTATATATTTGATAAACTTGTATTATTTTTAATAATTTTTTTATTCAAATAAAGGTTTTTAAAAAATTGAAGACAACTTACTTTGTTTAAGATAATAATTTTTCTTTAAGATTAAAGATTTTTTTATAAATATTTATATAATCATCTTTTAGTTTCTTAATTTCTGCAATTTCTCCCTGTAATGCATAAAATTTCAATATAAACTCAAAATTGTCTGGGATTTCCTTAATAAACCAGATACGTGGATAATATTTTAAAAGTTCACGTTTACGATATGTAAGAATATCTTTCCAGAAAGGAATTTTTAGATTTTCATCTGGTAATTTATCATTTGAAAAGCAATATCTATATGCACGTAAATATATTCTTGATTTTCCAAACCCTTTGAATCTTTTTTTCAAAAAATTAATATTTGTTCTATTAAAAGGCAAGAAATGTTCAAATGTCATAGTTTCATCATAATACAAAAGGGATCCCATATATTTTATTATTTCGCAAAGTTCGGTATCATCGCCACCAGAATTATCATTATCTGTTCTTAAAGCGTTAAGAAAAAAAATATAATTCAAATACATAATTTTATCCCATATTTTTTTTCTGAAAACCATACCGGCTCCCCATAAATTAACAGATAAATCATCAATAATTCCAGAAGATTTATATTGATGACCGCAGGCGAAAATATTACTAAATTTGTCGAACCATTCTGGCTTTTCGTTTTCAAATAATGGAATACCCCTGCCACCCACAGCACCTATTTTTGAATTATTTTCCATTATATGATATGCTTTTGAGCAGTAGTTGGGAGAAAGAAAATTATCATCATCGCAGATTAGGATATAATCATAAATGGCGGCAGAAAAACCCTTTAAAGATGCATTAAATTTCCCTTTTTCAGGCTCTTTTAAAAGTGTTAAACGAAATGGATTATTTAATTCTTCCCATTTTCGGCTAACATACTCATAAGTGCCATCATTGGAATTATTATCAACAACAATTAATTCAAGAGGAAAATTATTATGTTGTTGTAATGAAATATGTTCAAGAGCAGTACCTATTGTTTTGCTCCCGTTACAAGTACAAACCACAACACTGATACCATTCATTTCTTGGTATATACATTATTATATTTTGTTCTAATATATTTATATATTCTAAACTTTAAAAAGTCGTAACGAATTAATAAGAAATCTTTTTTATAATCTTTATTTTTTTCAAATAAGGCATTATACAATTTATACAATTTGGGATAAATAATATTCGAATACTTGTAGTTAGAATATGTGTTAAATCTTTTGAGGATTTGAATTTGTGATTTTTCAAAAGTTCTTTCTTTTCCCAGCCATTGTATTTGAGAAATGCCTTCATTATGTACACGCCACACTCCCATATTTTCATTAATAAAACCCACTTTCCCATTTGAAGCAAGAATTAATTGCAATGGTCGGTCA
>JAKIYJ010000032.1 GCA_022708585.1 Bacteroidota bacterium | reverse complement strand
TAGCGCCAACAGCAAGTATAAGTGTATCAAAACCTTTCATTTTTGTTAAATTTAATGAAGGTGTAAATATTACTGATGCAACAGATATTAATAATTACTGTATTCTCGAATTACCCTCTCTATTTTCTATTCCCTGTACACCAGACAGTGTGGTTGCTGTTTCCGGTACAAACAATACATACAAAATTGTCTATAATTACCCTTTATCTGACGATAAAGTTTATAATCTTGTTATTAAAAACATTAAAGATTTATCGGGAAATATTATGATTACCGATACTTTCACCTTTGCATTTCATAAAGTACAAACTTATGATATTGTTATAAATGAAATAATGGCTGATCCAGATCCACCTGTTGGCTTACCGAAAGCAGAATATGTTGAATTGTATAATAAAACCGATTTTCCTATTGATTTAACATCATGGAAATTTTCTTATGGAAGTGGACCAACAACAAAAACCTTTTCTGCTGTAACAATGCAACCTCATTCTTATTTAATTATCTCCTGTGAAAATATGATGAATACTTATGGTTTAACTGCCCCTCTCTTTGCGAGTTCCTGTACCTCTTCTCTTACCAATTCAGGTACTACTCTTATTCTTGCCGATGCTAATGGTAATTTGATACATACTGTAACTTATTCTGATTCATGGTTTTCTACATCAAATAAAAAAAATGGAGGCTGGTCCCTTGAACAGATTAATCCTTATAACCCTTGTGGTGGTCAAAGTAACTGGAAAGAATCAGTTGCAGCCGAAGGCGGTACACCAGGAAAATTAAACAGCGTTAATGCTGCAAATGCTGATAACTCAGCACCGGAAATTGCACACATTGGAGTTAACGCTTTAACATCTGACAGATTTTATGTGTATTTTAACGAACCACTGATTTATTCTTCATTTAATAATATTTCAAAATTTAAAGTTATGTTAAATGGTAATGATTTAGGCAATCCTTCTGCTATTTCACCTGATTTTCCTGCGTATTCATCGGCTACCTTTTATATGCCTGCTTCACATCCTAAAATACTTCCTGCTAATATATATCAATTAGTCGTTATTGATTCCGTTTTTGATTGTGCTGGTAATATGATAATAACCAACAGCAGCGCTAATTTTGCATTACCAGAAGATGCAGAGCCAGGTGATATAATTATTAATGAAATTCTTTCCTATCCACCTGATGGATGCAGTAATTATGTAGAAATTTACAATAAATCTAATAAAATTATCAATCTTGGCACTTTGATTCTTGGAACATGGGACTCTATAGCACAGGTAATAAGTAATCCTAAAAATATTTCCGAAGAAAATCATCTCATTTTTCCTGCTGAATATTATTGTCTCTCAACAAACCCTGATGCTGTTAAACAATCATATTATACATCAAATCCCAAGGGATTTATTAAGATGTCATCAATGCCATCCTATAATAACAATGATGGAACTGTAACTATTGGCAATAAGAATTTACAATTAATGGATAAATTAACATACAGACGCAGTATGCATCTACCAACATTGATTTCAATCAAGGGGATATCGCTTGAACGTATCAGTTTTGACCGTGCAACAGAAGATCCTTCAAATTGGCATTCCGCATCACATAATGCAGGTTATGGTACACCTGCATATAAAAATTCTCAATATGCTGAATTTACTTTTGAAGATTCACCTTTTACTATTACACCTGAAATTTTTTCACCTGATAATGATGGATATAATGATGTTTTGGGAATTTTGTATAAATTCGATGAGCCAGGATACCATGTAGAAATTACAATATATGATTCAAAAGGACGTCTGGTAAAAAAACTTGTTAAAAAAGAAGTAACAGGAACAGAAGGTACATTTTTGTGGAATGGTATTAATGAAAATAATGAAAAAGCAGGTATAGGAATATATATTATTTATTCAGAAGTAAAAGATTTGCAAGGCAAGATTAAAAAATATAAAAATACTGCTGTGTTAGGAGGCAAATTTTAAATTATAAAATATTGCCAAGATGTGCTTTTAAATCCGCTTTGGAAATGATTTTTCTTTAAAATAATTTCTATTATTACATAATAGCAGCAGGCAAAGTAAAGATAAAAGTACTGCCATGATTTTCCTTGCTGACAACTCTGATATCTCCTCCAAGTTTTTCAACAAATTCCTTACATAATACCAGTCCCAAGCCACTTCCTTTTTCATAATTAGTTCCGAATGTTGATTGTGTACTTTCCAGATGAAATAATTTTTTCTGATTTTCTTCCGAAATGCCAATGCCCTGATCCACAACCTGTATTTCAACAAAATCTCCTTGTTTTTTAGTAATTATCGAAATTTGTTGGCCCGGATAGGAATATTTTATTGCATTAGAAATCAAATTACGAAGTATTGTGTAAGTCATATTTCTATCAGCCCACACAACTAAGTCTTTATCTATATCTTTATTTACAGTAAGATTTTTTTCTTTTAACAAAGAAGTAAATAAACTTAAAGTATCATCAACAATATCATTAAATTTCAATATCTCAGCGTTATTTTTAATTTTTCCGGTTTGGGACCTTGACCATTGCAACAGGTTTTCAAGCAAATTATTAATTTGTTCTACACTTCTTGAAAATTCTTCAACCATTTCAGATAGTTCTTCTCTGGAAAACTTATCTAAATCTTTGCTAAGTAAATTGGCAAAACTGATAATAGTAGCAAATGGGCTGCGTAAATCGTGAGATATAATAGAAAAAAATTTATCTTTTGCCTTATTGCTTTCTATGAGGTTTTCTTCTGATTTTTTCAATTTAATATTACTTTCTAAAAGATCTTGATTAAGAAGTTCTACTCTCTTTTTTTGCGATTCAAGTTCAGAGTTAAGTTTTGTTAATTCTGCATTTTTACTGATTATCTCATTTTTTTGCTGTGTTAAAAGAAAATTAACCTTTCTTATAAACATCAATCTGTTGACCAGGAGAACCAGTAATGCGGCAAAAAGAATAATAACGGCTATAAGAAAAAATCTAATAGTTCTTTGAGTTTTAATAGTCAGAGTATTAATTTCATTATCTTTTTTCAAAATATTAATTTGATTTTCTTTAGATTCTATAATATATCGGGTTTCTAAATTTGAAAATAATTTATTACTTTCAATAGAAGCAATGGAGTCTTTCATTTTATAATATTCTTTTTGGTACTCGTAAGCTTTTTTATAATTTCCTGAATTGGCAGCAAGTGAAGATAATTTTTTGCGAATATCTTTTGATATATAAATATTTTTTGCAAAATCAGCCTCGTGCATACATAAGATATAGTATTTTTCAGCTATTTCGTTTTGATTTTGCAATTGTTTAACATCTCCCAATTTCATAAGAGCAAGTGCCAAAATATCTTTATTATCAATTTTATCAGCTATATTTTTACCACGTAAATAATATTCTTCAGCTTTTTTGATATTACCTGTTTTAATATTTATGTCCCCAATTGATAAAAGAAGTTCCGCTGCCGTCTTATTGATATTATTATTTTCAGCAATGTTTGACCCTCTTAAATAATAATTTTGAGCTCTATGGTAATCACCATTTAATTCATAGATTTTTCCAAGGTTATAGTCCGATATCACAATACCTGTACTGTCTTCATTTTTTTTATAATAATTTAATGCTTTTACCAGAAAATATGCTGCTTTGTCATAATTTTGTTTTTCTTTATAAATAATTCCCAAACGAAGTAAATACTCGGGAATAATTTTAGTTACATTGTATTTTTGAGCATTTTCAATACCTTTTGCATATAACAACACAGCTTTGTCTACATTACCAAGGTGGTAAAGAATTGTGCCAGCATATCCATAAAGTTTATAATAAGTAGTATCATATTCAGGCGACAGGCATAATAAATTATTCAAATAATATTTTATACTTTTATTTATTCCTACCTGTTTTAGTTTCCATATCATTTTAATATTGCCTGTAATCTTTGCAATATTGGAGATATCATTAATACTATAAAATACATCTAATGCTTTACCAAATTCTACTTTTGCTTCATCAAGTAATCCACTGGAAGATAATATGCTGCCGGCTTTTTGGTATAAACTTGCAATTTTCTGTTTATCATTAAGTTTTTCATATATTTTTAATGCTTCATTATTATAAAAAAGTGCCATTTTGTAATCATCAAGTATATTAAAACAATCGGCAAGTATAGAATAAGATTCCGCCTGTCCAGGTAAATAATTCAATTGTTTACTTAATTTAAGTGCATTTTTCCCAATTTCTATCGATTTATAAGGCTTTTCTATCGAAATATTGCGAGAAAGGCAAAGCATTTTTTTTATATCATTTGTATCAGAAAAATTTTCAAAAGATATTTCATCAATCTGTTGGGCAGAAAGAGAAAAAATAAACAAAACCAAAAAAATGTTTAAAAATTGTTTCATTATAAAATTATACTTATCTATGTTTTGTAATAATTCATTATAAAATTATAAATTTTAATCTTAATTAACGTGCAACAAATGTACAATAAATTGGTATATTAATCACTTTATATTATATAATTTTTTACGAACAAATATCAATTAACTGCAATTACAGAGTACAAAAATAGAATAATTTTGTTGATATAATAATTCAGGCAATAATAAATCAATACAAAAATTTAATATAAACTTAATATTGCATTAAGAAACAATAATATGAAATATTTTATTTTAGCCCAAAAATTAAAAATAAACAGATGAAATTAAATACATTTTTTCAGATTTTTGTTCCAAAGGACAGGAAATTTTTTCCTCTTTTTGAAACAAGTGCTGAAAATTTAGTTAGGGGGGCTATACTACTTAATAAAATGCTTCTTATAGAAGATGCGACGCAGAGAGAAGCAGTTATTATTGAAATAAAAGAAGTAGAAAAAGCCGGCGATGACATAACCCATGAAATTTTTGATGAATTAAACAGTACATTTATTACGCCATTTGACAGGGAAGACATTCATCGTTTAACATCAACACTCGACAATGTTCTTGATTTAATAAACAGTGCGGCACAGCAAATAAAATTATACAAAATTGAAAGCATACAAAGTGAATTTATTCAAATGTCGGAACTTATTTTGCAAGCCACACGGGAAATAGAAACTGCTATCAGAGAATTAAGGAATCTCAAAAAAATTGCAGATATAAAGAAATCCTGTATAAGAATAAATGAAATAGAAAATTTTGCAGACGATGTTTATAATATAGCTATTTCTGATTTGTTTGAAAATGAAAAAGATGCTGTTCGCCTGATAAAAATCAGGGATATACTGGCATCAATGGAAATGGCTACCGATTGTGCGGAAGATGTTTCAGATGTAATAAAGACTATTATTGTAAAACAAGCCTGAGAGTGAGTAATACAAAATGCAAGAATCGAAACTAAATAGACAAAAAGACTATAATACAAAAATCAACATTTTACATTTTGTATTATTAAATCAATTTTTAACATAACTCAAAACCTGAAAATGCTAACATTAGTTATAATCATCATTATTATTGCACTTGCTTTTGATTTTCTAAACGGAATGAACGATGCTGCAAATTCAATTGCAACAATAGTTTCCACCAAAGTGTTATCTCCTTTTGCCGCAGTTGTATGGGCAGCATTTTTTAATTTTATGGCCGCCTTTGTTTTTGGACATCATGTAGCTGAAACAATAGGAAAAGGAATTGTTGAACCTGATATTGTGGATGCATATTTTCTTCTTGCAACACTTTTAGGATCAATAATATGGGTTTATATCTGTACTCATTGGGGGTTACCTATCAGTGTCAGTCATGCACTTATTGGTGGATTAATCGGTCCTGCATTATTGAAAGCAGGATATTCTTCTATTTTTGCTTCTGGGATAATCAAAGTATCTGCTTTTATTGTCCTTTCTCCTTTAATTGGAATGATATTAGGTTATATTTTGATGGTATTAGCCTTATGGATATTTCGGAATACTGCTCCTTTCAAAGTAGATTCTATTTCAAGAATAATACAGCTTGCATCTTCCGCATTCTTCAGTCTTGCTCATGGCAGCAATGATGCTCAAAAAACAATGGGTATTATAGCTATATTATTGTACAGTTCTGGCTATCTGGGAAATGAATTTTATGTTCCCTTATGGGTGGTTTTTGCTGCTTATACTTCAATATCTCTTGGTACATTAACAGGAGGATGGAAAGTTATTAAAACTCTGGGAGTAGGTTTAACAGATCTTAAGCCAATTGGAGGTTTATGTGCTGAAATTGCAGGTGCTATAACAATTATAGGGTCTACCTTTTTAGGAATCCCTGTAAGTACTACTCACACAATTACAGGCAGCATTATTGGTACAGGCATTACTAAACGTTTATCAGCAGTAAGATGGGGAGTTGCTAAAAATGTTGTTTATGCATGGATTTTTACAATCCCCATATCAATGTTAATTTCTATGTTCTTTTACTGGATAATCTCTTTTTTTATTTGATTAATAAAAACTTATACTGAAATCATCTATATATGCTTTATTCTTTGAAGGATTCCATATATAGGTTTTTATTATTTTGTTATGCCAGTTTATTGAAGAATTAGCATAAAAAGTATGAATTATTTTACTCCATTTATTTGTATCTATAAAATATTTTGCAGGTGATGAACTCCATCTTATCGATTTACCTTCTATATCATCAATTGACAAAACTAATTGTAAACTGCCAGCATTATCAGTTAACATATAAGTTTCTACCCTGATACATTTAATACCTTTATTTAAAGGTAAAGTATCTACATAAGCAATCCATCCAACACTGTATTCATCTTCCGGTTTTATTTTTAAACCTAAGGCGCCACTGTAACTAACAGTATCTACCCTTTCTAATTCTCCTTTCCAGCGATTATTACCTTCAAAACCATGACCATATACAATTTGAGGAGCAGTTTCAGCAAAAGATGACAAATCTTTTTTTGAATATAAATATATTTCAGAAGATCCGCCAAAATTATTGTATTCAATTAAATATGGATATTTTGAACGTATTATATCATGAATTATATAATTATCAGGTTTAAGTTTTGAATACATCAAAAAAGGAGTATTACTTTTTCTAACTATTTCGCCTAATTCCATATAATCATTTTCATTTTCAACTATCCATTTTGCAGTGCCGGATGTATCTTTACCTGCATAATACATTACATAATAGGGGTCATTAACATTAAAAATCTTACAGATATTTTTTTTGTTATATTGTTTTTCATAAATTCTTGTTTGCTGAACAACGCTTTTAAAATCAGTAAAATATTTTTGCTTGAAATGTTTTTTTACAATTAAGGTACTTGTTAAAACAACAATTGCTGTTAATATTAAAATTATAGAGTTAGTTCTGTTAATTTTTTCGGGGAAAAAACTTCCTGCAACAAATAATAGAAAAGGAGTAGAAAACAGTAAAACCGAATCCTGTAAAACCGAATTTACCTTGTAAGAATAAATATAAGCTATGATAAATGGCAAAATTGCCCATATTAATGCAACAATTCTTAAGGAATTTAATTTTTTTGTTTGTGGATTTATTATATAAGCCAGTATTGATATAGCTATAATAAAAAACAGCAAAACAAAATCCTTGTTAAAAAAATTAAAAATATGTTTAAAAAACCAGAATTTATCAGGTTTAGTCAACCACTCTTCTATGCCTCCAATACTTAAATGATTAAGAGTAAATGGTAAATGAGGAAGAAAAAGTAAAACAGCAATTATATAAGAAAAAATATAAAATATATAATTTTTTTTATTAATATAAAATAGACCTGTTAATCCTATAATAATACTCATTAAGCCAGCAAAATAATGCGTATATATTGCTCCTGTTATGGAAGTACAAAATATTACAGAATTTAAAATTTTTTGTTTTGTATTAATTTCTGTTTCTGTTAGAATTTTTTTCCAGTACCATGCTTGAAGCATAACAAACATTAGCCCGGGTGAATACGGTCTGGCAATATTGCTATACAATAAAGGAAATTCTAAAAAACCAGTTACAATAGCAACAAAGATTCCTGCACCTTTGCTAAACCATAAACTTGCTGCTTTATATGCAAAAAACACACTTAATATTCCGCATAAAACAAAAGGAAATCTGATAACAGCTTCGCTATTACCAAATACTTTAACCCAATAATAAAGAAATATCTGTACTCCCGCAGGATGACCGTCAACCCAAACACCTCCCCAAAGCATTTCCTTTAAACTGTTAAATTGCGTCCTGTTTAAAGCACTTAATTCATCATTGCTTAATGAAAAACCCCAATAATTCCAAAATCTTAAAATAGCTGCAATTATTAATATTGATATAATAAGCCAGTTTTGTATTATTGAATTTTTTAAAGAAGTCGACTTATGTATTTTCATAAAGAAATAGTATAAATAATAAATCTCTTATTCTTTAATACTGTTAATTTTTCAATATCTTAATTTCTTTGTTTCACAGTTTCATACAACACAATTGCAGCCGCAACTGAAACATTTAACGAACTTATATTACCTTTCATAGGTATTTTAACAAGTTCATCAGCCAGTTTTAATATGTCAGAGGAAATTCCATCTTTCTCTGAACCAACAATAATAGCACAAGGTATATTATAGTCGATATTTGTATATTCTAAACTTGCTTTTTCAGTACAGCCCACCAGTTTAATTCCAGAATTTTTTAAAAAAATCAATGTTTTTTTAAGATTTACACTACGACATACAGGTATATTATTTAAAGCCCCGGCTGAAGCTTTCATAGCATCAGCATTTAGCATCGCTGAACCCTTTTCAGGAAAAATCAATCCGTGTACTCCTGCACAATATGCAGTACGGGCTATTGCACCAAAATTTCTAACATCTGTAATTCTATCACTAACCAACAATAATGGCTGTTCGCCCTGTTCATATATATATGGAACAAGTAATTCAATATCCTGATATCTGACAGGAGAAATAAAGGTGACAATGCCCTGATGTTTGCCAGGAACAAGCCGATTAAGTTTTTCAGCAGGTACAATATGAGGAACTATGCCTTTTTCGTACAATAATTTTTTTAGTTCAACAAACCTTTCCGATTTAAGCCCCGATTGAATAAATACTTTTTCTAATTCTCTGTTTGATTTTAATGCTTCAATCACAGCATGTATACCATATATGTAATCAGTGTTTGTCATCAATGTTATTGAAAATATTATTAAATCTGGTTAAATTTATCTTCTCCACACATCCACTGCATTATACCAGGAATCTTTGAAAACAGGTGAACGTGTAAGAACAAAATCATTATCTGTAAAAGGATTTTCTCGTTTATTAAAAACAAAAGAAATAGACATATTATTAAATTCCTCTCCATAAATCCATGTTTCAGAATATGCATTTCGGTATACAATATTTGGATTGCCGTAAATTATATATATCAACCCTCTATCGGTTTTCCAGCCTTCCATATATGATGTAAAATATATATTTGCATCCTGAACACGATTGTAAAATTTTTTGATAAGTTCTCTGCCTCTTATTTTATTGCCAGCTGTATTGAGCCAAAATTCATCAATAGCCATCTTTTTATCCTGTTGTATTATAATTTTATTGTATTCATTTTTGGATGTAAGATATCTTAAAGGATAAATCATTTGTTCGGGTGTCGTAATACAGGGAAAATCTTTATGAAATCTAAATACGGTAATGCCATCATTTATTTTGGGATTTGATTGAAAATGATAAATGCCTTCTTTTTTAAGTGTTATAATATCGCTTATTCCATTATTTACTTTTACAAAAAAAGAACTGTCAGGATTAAAATCAAATGGTTTTTCCTTAACATTAACAAAAGGAAGCTGAGCAATTTGAAATTCTCTATTATAATATCTCACATATAATTGTGTTAGAGATAAATCACGGCATTTTATTTTAAAATGTTCATTTTCTGCAAGATTATTTTTAAAAAGCGGAAAACCATTTAAATCAGTTATTAAAAAATCATTACGGGATTCTCCATTAATCTTATGAAGTTCCATTATTTTAGTCGATGAATTATCTTTATATAAATCTTTAATTGTTAACTTGACATTAAAATTACCTGGAGCCTTAACTTTTAAATATATTGTAGAAAATAAATTTTCTTTATTTGAAATGCTATCATTATATGTATAGGATAAGCTGTCTATCAGTGTTGAATTTGTTGGTGAATCATTAAAAATTTCAACTTTAAGTTTATAAGCCACATAAAAAGTTGTTTTACCTTCTGGCTTTATTTTCAACAGGTCATTTACGGCAACTTTACTAAACAATATTGTAGTATCAGGGTTAATATTAAACAACACATATTCAGGATTTATTGTTTTCTTGTAAGTTTGATAGTTAGAGGCATAATCTTGAGTTTCTATTTTATAAGTAGGTTTGCACGAAAATACTACAAATAAAATAATGCTGAAAATACCCAAATTGAAAGTGAAAACATTTTTTTCAAAAAATTCGGACTTTTTAAAATTAGCCACAATATAATACTTTCTTAATCTTAATGGCATAAAATTATAAAAATATTTGTACATAAATAAAAAGTGGCTAAAAATAAATGGCTGTATTCTAAAAAATTGTTGTAATTATGCATAATACATTAAGTTCATAAAGTTATCAAGTTTATAAAGTTCATAAAGTTATCAAGTTTATAAAGTTCATAAAGTTATCAAGTTTATAAAGTTCATAAAGTTATTGGTGTTATGAAAATAGAGAGGTTTGAGAATATTATTCCATAGCCCGTCTCTCATCCTCGTTACAAACGAGGACGAGAAAAAGTATGGGCTAAAGCCCATTGATAACTTG